>CACXAK010000001.1 GCA_902765655.1 uncultured bacterium
GCACAGGATTTTATGTTCAGAATATTTGTATCTCCTGTCGGGCCTTATTTTAAAGGCGGTTCTAAACCTATTACATTAAAAGTCAGCGATTTTGACAGAGCAGCACCAAACGGCACCGGTCATGTTAAGGCCGGATTAAACTACGCAATGAGTTTACACGCAGGAGTTACAGCACACAAAGAGGGCTATGCGGAAAATTTATATCTTGACCCGCAAACCCGCACGAAAGTTGAAGAAACAGGCGGAGCAAACTTTTTATTTATCACAAAAGACGGCAAAGTAGTTACACCAAAATCATCAAGTATATTACCGTCAATTACAAGACGTTCTCTGATGTACGTTGCACAGCACTACTTGGGGCTTGAAGTTGAAGAAAGAGAAGTTTATCTTGATGAATTGAATGATTTTGCAGAATGTGGTCTTTGCGGTACAGCAGCAGTAATATCACCTGTTGGCAGAATTGATGATCACGGAAAATCAATAAACTTCCCGTCAGGCATGGATGCTCCGGGTGAAATTACCAAAAAACTATATGATACCCTCACAGGTATTCAATATGGTAAAATCGAAGCTCCGCAGGGCTGGATTAAACAAATTGTATAATTATAATCATATAAAAAAATAAAAACTCGAGCAGTTTGGGGTAAATTGCTTGAGTTTCTTTTTTGGGGTAATCAGTCTTTCGACTGTATTTATGGGGTTTATAGGGGTAAATATAGGAGTTAAATTATACTTATATTACGCCATATATGGTATATGGATATAATTTGTATCTTCAGTACTTCTTTTTGGGGTTGCAAGTATATTATAAGCCTTAACAAAACTGTATTTTAATGCTTTTAACGGGTTTGAATGAACAAAATCAGCTTGTTGAGTGATAAATAAGTCTTTTTCAAAATTGATTTTGTTGTTTGAATTTTTGTCCAAATTCATCAAACCTACTCTTGAACTATTATTATTGTCACCGAATGTAATCGGCTTTATTGTTGTTAATTTTATAGGATTTATTGTAATCATCTTGTCCTCCTTTCGGGATTAAGTGTATGTTCAACACTTCATTTGACACAAATACTATAAATCATAATAATTATTTTGTCAATACCCCTTATGAACTTTTGTTAAGAAATTGGAAATATAGACTAGCCGAAGGTTTTAGCATAAAGTGCAAAAAGTACACTTATTCCTGCTTGTATATGCTTTTAGAATTTTAAAATTTATTATTTTTAGACTTTGCTCTTTTACAATTCTTAAACTTTGGTTGGAAAAGCACAAAACATGCTTTATACTATAAATGTAGTAATGAATTTATGAGTATTTTGGGCAAAAGTACAAGGAAATTCCGGTATAATCCATCTGTTTGGAGTATTACATCGTATCTGAAATAGGGTAGAATTATTTAAGTAATGTAAATAATTTCTTGAAATTTGTCAAAAAATTTTTATTACACAACTTAATGAAAAAAAACAGGTAGTTAAATTTTGGAAAAGACAAACAAAAAAACTGAAACAGATAAAGCTCAGTCTGTAAAAAAAAGTTTGAGTTCAAATCCTATCGAAAACATTATCGACAGGATTGAAGAAGCTTTGCCAAATGTTTCCGGTAATAAGAATAATCCTTATCGTACGGAAACTTCAACTCCTGTTGAAATCCAAAAACCTGTAAAAAGAAATCCGTAGAGACCATTAATACTTTCAATCTTGACAAAACAAAAGCTCATCCGTTTATTCCTTATCCTGAAGAGCAAACATCAGCACCTGTTGCGGTTAATTATGCCGAAATAATGAAAAATATTTCAGATGCATTTACGCATAATTCAAGCCTGATAAATCTTTTCTCCCGCTTGAATGATATTTTCGTCAAGAAACAAAAATGGAGTTTTATAGGATTCGGGTTGCTGCACGAAAAATCAAAATGCCTTAATATAAGACTTTACTCAAAAGCAGGAAATTCTTATAATTCAAAGGTATTTTTATCAGATGAAACAAATCCGATTGTACAGTGTTTCAATTCAAAAGCAATAATTGATCAGAATAACATTGATTATATAAATATTCCTTACCTGAGCAAAACCGGCTCAGTTATTATTCCGATGATGTCTGTTGATAAATGTGTCGGTGTAATGCTTGTCGGTAAGAGCATTTCGAGATTGAATATTAATCTTAATTTGCCAACACTGACACTCTGACTTCTTTATACACTCACAGGGGCTTTCAGGAAATTCTGGCAAAAGAAATCGCAAAAGCAAATGATAACAAAACTCCATTGTCTGTCATTATGTTTGACGTTAATAACATAACAAAAATCAACAGAGAACTCGGTCATGCCAAAGGGGACGAAGTTATTAAAATTATTGCTGATAAAGTTAAACAAAATATTAAAAATACAGATTCTGCAGGCAGATATGGCGGAGATGAAATTGCCGTCATTATGCCCGAAACGGATACAAAAAATGCAAAATATATGGCAGAATATATTACTTATTGTCTGTCTTGTTGTTTTGTTGATGATGTAGGGCCTGTTAAGGTATCTGTCGGGGTTGCAACATACCCTGATTGCGCACAGGATCAGGAAAAATTATTACTTTTGGCCGAACAAGCTATGTATATTTCACAGGCAAAAGGATACAAAGAAGGAATGTCTGCGATTATCAGTACGGAAGATTTCAATTTCTGGGATGATGTTGCAGTAAATTCATTTGCTGAAATTCTTGCAAAACGTCATTTTGAAAACGGTATTAATTTTGAAGACGAACTTGTTAAAAAGATAAATAATGTTGATATTCTCAATCACAATAACCTGATGGAAATGGTTACATCACTTGCAGGTGCAATCGATGCAAAAGACCCATATACAAAAGGTCATTCTACAAGTGTTTCAAGATACTCGGAAGCTCTTGCAAGAGCAGTTCATTTACCTGAAGCGGAAGTGGAAAGAATTAAAATCGGTGCTATGCTGCATGATATCGGGAAAATTGGTATTCCTGAAAATGTCCTTAAAAAACCGGGCAAATTAAATGACGAAGAATGGCAGATTATGAAACAGCACCCGACAATTGGGGCAGAAAAAGTTCTTGCTCCGAATGAAGCTTTGAGAGAATTTATACCTATTGTAAAACATCACCATGAAAGATTAGACGGAAGCGGTTATCCTGATAATCTGAAAGGGGAAGATATTCCGCTTGAAGCCCGTATTGTATCCGTTGCAGATGCTTACCACGCACTTGTCAGCGACAGACCTTACAGAAAAGGCATGCCGATAGAAAAAGCATGCGCAATTTTGCAGGAAGGTGCCGGTGTTCAGTGGGATTCTGATTTGGTCAGAGCATTTATTGCAATTGCACCGTCTTTAACTACTAAGGTTTAGTTTTAATATATTAAAGCAAAATAAAAACCCTGCAATTTTACAGGGTTTTTTAATTTGGAATAATAATTAACAACTATACTTCTTTGAAAACCAAAGTAGTATTGTGTCCCCCAAATCCGAATGAATTTGACAAAGCTGCATGAACTTTCTTTTCTCTCATTTTGTGAGGTACATAATCAAGATTTGCAACGTGTTCATCCTGATTATCAAGATTTATTGTAGGAGGAACTTTGCCTTCATTTATAACCTTGGCACAAACCAAAGCTTCAATTGCACCTGTTGCTCCAAGCATGTGACCATGCATACTCTTTGTTGAAGAAACAAGCAAGTTTGGATTTTGTTCTTTATCACCAAAAATTTGTTCTATTGCCTTTGATTCAGCCATATCACCCAAACCGGTACTTGTTCCGTGCGGATTTATATATTGAATATCTTCAGGTTTTAAACCGGCATCTTTCAGAGCAAATTCCATTGATTTCAAAGCACCTTTACCTTCCGGATCAGGAGCAACAATATCATAAGCATCTGCTGTTTGACCGTAACCTACAATTTCTGCATACATTTTTGCACCACGGGCTTTTGCATGTTCATATTCTTCAAGAACAAGAACTGCAGCGCCTTCGCCCATAATGAACCCGTCACGATCCTTATCATAAGGACGTGATGCTCTTTCCGGTTCATCATTTCTCTTTGATAATGCGCGGCATGCCGTAAATGCACCAATACCTAATGTTGTAATAGTTGCCTCACAACCGCCTGCAACAACAGCATCAGCATCTCCATACTGAATTGAACGGAATGCATCGCCAACAGAATGTGTTCCCGTTGCACAAGCAGAACAAACAACCTTATTTAATCCTTTATAACCATGCTTAATAGAAATTCTTCCTGAACCGATATCAACGATCAACATAGGAACCGTGAAAGGTGATGCCTTTGTAGGTCCTTTTTCAAGCATTGTAAGGTGGTTTGTTTCAAATGTTTTAAACCCGCCTGCTGCAGAACTTACAATTACACCGATTCTGTACGGATCATATCCTGCATCATCAAGCCCAGCATCTGCAATGGCTTCATCTGCTGCAACCATTGCAAACTGAGTGTATCTGTCCATTCTTTTTGCTTCTTTTGGATCAAGATAATCCTCAGGATTAAAATCTTTATCTTTAATTTCAGCAGAAATTTTTACGGTTTGTTTATCCGTATTAACTCTTTCTGTTAAAGAAACACCGCTTTTGCCTTCAAGCATTGATTTCCAAAAATTATCAACACCTATACCACATGGGGTAACTGCTCCTAAGCCGGTTATAACTACTCTTCTTTTTTCCATTTTATATTTTCCTTTATCATGTTGGGCAAGTATGCCCAACCTACATACTTTTAAATAAGATATCGGGATACTAAGTTCATCAATACCATTTTCTTAGTGCCTTAGTACCCTAACATCCTAGTATCTTACAAACAATACGGGAGCGAAACGTAAGTGTCCCACTCCCATATTTATAAAATTCAATTTTAAAACTCAAATTAGTGAGACAATTTGCTGTCGATATATGCTACAGCATCTTGAACTGTTTGAATTTTTTCTGCGTCTTCATCAGGAATTTCGCATTTGAATTCTTCTTCTAAAGCCATAACTAATTCAACTGTGTCTAATGAATCAGCACCTAAATCATCTGTAAAACGTGCTTCAGGTGTAACTAATTTTTCATCTACACTTAATTGATCTACTACAACTTTTTTAACTGTGTCTAATGTACTCATGTTTTTCTTTCCTCTTTTTTTGTAATAAAAATGTATTACTATTAAATACTTCTCTTCCATAATTATATGTGAACAATTTTTTTTTGCAAGAATTTTACAAATTGTGAAATATTTTGTTATAAAACTTTATAATACACTTTTATTTACCATAGCTTTTTGAGCTTCTGCAATATTAAAATCAGTATATTTTTGCTTGCGCATTTGATAAACACTTTCAAAATCTGAACCCCAACCTAAATCACGAAGTTGTTGCGGAGTAATTTCGCGCTTTATGCTTCCTATTCTGCGCATAATATCGTCTCGTTTAAAAATACCATTTCTCTGATGTCCGTACATTATCGGAATATCATGAGTTTTTGGATTGAACAAATAATTTATGGTTTGTGCAATATCTGTTCTGTGCAATCCTAAAGCACAAGCCATGTAATAATTGTCATTATCCATAACTTTAAATAACAGCGGCATTTTATCAATTATTTTTGAAGTATCCAGTTTAAAAGAATCAATAGGAATGTGATAATAATTTAAGCCGGCAGATTTGCACAAATCTTCATAATTTTCTCCGGTAAATTTATCTCTTAAATCTATTACAGATTTCAAACCATATTCTTTTAATATTGGAATAAATCTTTTATGACGTTTTGAAGATAAAGTTTCTCCACGCAAACCATTATTTTCTACAAATCTGAGATTTCCTATTCTTAAATTTTTTATATTGTTTATGTCCAGTCCCTTTTCAATTTGAGAATTCAAAGACTGAAAAGATACCACAAATTTGTTATAATTGGCCAAAAGATTAAGACAATTTTTGGTACAATTATCTTTTGAAATACTTTTTGGATCATTTTGTATATTGTTTTTTATATAATTTTGGTATGAATTGCTTCGGGGTAAATTTGATATTGTTAACATGAATAAATTTTTCCTTTTTTATTCATGCAAAAACCCCTAAAATTAATTTTTGCTATTTTTATGAAATACTTTCAAATCTTTTAGTTGCGACTTGTATAAATTCATCATAGTTTTTCCACCCGTATTGAGAAACTATTTCAGGATATTGTTCAATTGCTTTAAAAATCTTGGTTATACTGTCCCTTACTGATACACGGGAAGATCTGTTAACATTTCCGTAGTAAAATTCCGGAGCATTCTGTGCTTTTGGATTAAATACATAATTTATTGCCATTGCCAAATCTGTTCTTGCCTGTCCGTTTGCACAACCGGCAATAAAATCTCCTTCGTTAACAGCCTGAATATATTTAGCCATATCCTCAAGTTCTTTTGCGCTCCATGTATCATCTATGGTAAACCTTACATATTTGAATCCCATATCCTCAGCCATTGCTATTGCTTTCGGACTGCATACATCTGCAGCTCTGAAATCAATAATTGTTTTTATGCCTGCATTTTTTAATTTTTCAAGATGGGATTTTATATATGGCAGTTTTTTATTCCCGCCATTTAGCGGATTTTTTGCTCTAAGACCGTTCATATCCGGAGCATCTCTCAAATTTTCAAATATATATACCATTTGTTGGGTTTTCTTATTCATAACCTTTTGCCCTAAAACACGGTATTTACTTTCAGGATTCAATTGTTCTTCCACTGTTTTATCTATATTATTCAGTTGTAATCCTTCATCTGAAAGTCGTGAATTATCATACATACGATTCCTCATATAATCAATATTTTCGGTATCGTAAGTACTTTTTACCGCAATAATATCATCGTTTACTTTAGGCAAGTTAAGAAAATCTGCCATTATACTCAATTCATGAGTGTTTAATTTTCCGTCATGAGTACAAGATTGAATAATACGTGTCATTTTATCATAATCATCGTGATATAAAGCATCGGCAATGCGCTTTATATCGGGATTTATTTTACCTAAATCATCTTTGTATTGATTCAAAAAATCAGTATATGACATTTTTGTCTGAGATTTTTGTGCAGAAACTGTTCCTTGTGGTTTCGAAGTTTGGGCAACATCATCCGCATTCTTGGTTAATGAAGTCTCAACTGCATCAGCTGCAACTTCATTCTTTCCTTTTAATTTTGCCAAATGCTTTGCTTGTACTTCATTTATTTCCGGTCGAGGAATTTCCTGCAAGTTTGACATATATGAAATTATTCTTTTTGCTTTTGAAACATTTTCAGGGGTCAATGCTGGCAATACATGCTCTTTACCTTCTGCATCCTTAATCCAAAATAATACTGCATTTTCAACATCAGGAACTTCAAATTTGCCTGTTACTTCGTTTAAAACCGGCATACCTGTATCACCGGCGTGATTTCGCGAAATCAAAGTTCCGTCAGGCAAAATAAAATCTGCATATTTTTTTACCGCACTTACACTTGGTGCTTCAGGTGTATTTTCAGGAATTTGAGCTAAAATATTATCTAAATAATCACTTACCTGCTTTTGTGCTTTTTTACCAGATACATCATTAAACCTATGAGGACTTAAATTTGCCTGATTGATTTCATCATGTCTTGCTATTTTGTCAATCTCAGAAAGAGAAGGTGCACTGCCTGCTGCAGAAGATGTATTATTACCTTTAAATTTTGAACCAATTTCATGTCCTGCTTTACCTGCGGCTTTAAATCCCCCACCAATGACAGGTGACATTATTGCACCACCAACAAAACCCTCTCCTGCTGCTTGGACTACTTCTGATAAGCTCCCACCGTCAAGTGCCGTTCTGAATGCATTATCAACAGCGCCGCTCGTTGCACCATCTGTTGCCATCTCGGCAGTAAGAGCTGCTCCTCTTTTGGCAATATTACCACCGACATATTCATAGCCGGCCGGATTTGTTAATGCTGTTTTTATGCCTTGTTTAATTCCTGTTTCGGCAACTTCTTCCGCAACTTCTTTTCCTACAGTTTTAACTGCTTGTATTCCGAGTTTTGTCGCAACTGTTTTACCAACTGCTCCGCCCATACCCCCCGTAACAGGAGCTATTATACCTGAGAATGTACCTGTTGCTGCATCATGCCCTGCATCTTTGAGTGTATATTCTCTGCCGCCTGTTGCTGCATCTGCGGCCTTTAGTCCTGTTTTTATTGCTGCTCCGCTTGCTCCAGCTGCAACAACACCTGCTGCAATAGAAGTTCCGCCGGTAAAAGGGACTGCTGCAACAGCTAATGAATATATACCAACTGCAGTAACACCGGATGCTATATCTGCACCAACATCTACTGCCATTGCCTGTCCTTCTTTATAACCATTCAGGGCAAGTTGTGACGGTAATTTTATTTCGCCTTTAATAAACTTTTGTAGATTTTCTTGTGTATATTCAAATCCTGTCATTTGTTTAAAAAAGGTTGCTCGTTTTTGAGGATTTGTATTGAATTTATTTAGTAATTCTTTTTCTTTTTGAATTAATTCTCTTACTTTGTCTGAACTATCACCAATTCCTGTTAAATTTTTAAACCCGCTCCATGTGCTTCCGATAAAACCATTTTCTTTTTCGGCATTTTGTAATTTTGTAGATACACTATTTATTCTTTTTTCAATTGTTTTATTTAAATTGTATCTTTTGCCATCGGAACCGTTTACAATAACATACTCAACTTTTTGTTTTGCTCCGGTATGCTCAACAGTGAGACCTTTGCCTGTTTTTTGCGATGTCTTTGGTGCAAACAAAAGTTTTATTGCATCTTCTCGTTTTACTTTTGGATGCAATTTTATATAATTATTTAATTGAGCAAGTTGCTGTGAACTTAATTTTTCTACCATATTTTCATTTACGGTATTTTTTTATTGAACTTTAATATTTTTTTACAAATCTTTATAAATTTGAGCAAAAAAAGTTTTGTTTGGGTATTATATAAGGGCACTAGGATACTAGGGCACTAGGGCACTAAGATTATATTAAATACACAAATTGGACTTTGCCACTTCAAAAAGGAAACAATCTCATGCAAATTTCATCCATAAATAATAACAATACATCATTCGGTCATTCTTTCAGAGTAAGCATCTGCACCAAAGATGCTGATGGTGTTGTAAAATTTATTAATCCGTCAGAAAATAATAAGCTATACAAAAAACTTAATGCAAAAATTGTCGGATGGCTCAATGATGATTATTACAACAATTTGCGCAGCTTATACGGGCTTCCGCGCAAAGTTGAAAAAACACAGCCGGAAACCACGAAACACAAAGAAATGGCCGCAAAATTAAGAGAAATTGATGACGATTATGCAAAATTCAATGTTGTCCGCTCTGTTTACCGCAGAAATAATCTTGGCTACATTGCAACCGGCGCGGATGTTTCCATTATCGAAAATCTCAAAGGATATAAACAAATCGGGCTTGCCAAATCGGATTCTCTTTGGACACAGGGTGATGCACACAATCAATATGTAAAAGCTCTTTCAAAAGCCGTAAAAAATAATGCATTAGATTTTGTACAACACGACAATGTACTGCTTCATTCCCCGACAAATAAAGAAATTATGCTTAAAGCAATATTTAAACCTCTCGGTAAAAAATCCGGAGTCGAAAGATTTGAGCTTGATGATTTTGAATTTCACACAAATTATACAAAACGTACTCTTGCACCTGTAAACCCGAATTTTATATGTTTTAAACAATCAAGAGGTATGCTTGAAGAAATAAAAAAAACCATTGAATATCATTTAAACACCATTCTTAAAAAAAGAGTTCATTTTAATGATATAGACAAAGTTTTATATCCTAAATTTGAAACTCCTCAGGCAATAAATCAGGCCAAAAAAACCGAACCAAAACCGACATTCATTCATAAAGAACCAAAGCAGCTGGAGCTTAATTTTAAAGATTAATTAAATTACTCTCTGAAACTTATTTGTGCATAAGTTTTTTGAAGTTTTTCACGAACGGACTGCATTTGTTGTTCTATTATTTCATCTGTCAATGTTGCTGTTTCATCCTGCATTTTGATTCTGAACGCAACGGATTTAAACCCGTCTTCAACATGTTCACCCTGATAAATATCAAAAATTTCCGAACCTTTAAAGATATTCTGTTTTACCGAACCTTTAATAACTTTTTGTATATCTTCACAAGTAACATCTTCATTAATGATAAACGCAATATCTCTGCGCACTTCAGGGAACTGAGGTATATGTTTAAATCTCGGAACAGTTTCTTTTACTGCACCAATTAATTCATTCAAATCAACCTTAAACAAATATGCTTTTTGGTTTAATTTCAGTTTATCTTCAACTGTCGGATGTAACTGACCAAAATATCCGATAGGTGTTGGTTTTTTACCTAAAAGCATTATTACACCGGTTCTGTATGGATGTAATACGTTATGCGTTTTTGCTAATTCGGTTTTATCAAGTGATTCAAATTTTATTCTTCTTGATACTTGCAATTCATTAAACAAATTTTCAATAATTCCTTTTACATAGTAAAATCCCGTTTCTGTTTTGACTTCCCATTTGGAGTTTTGAACTTCACCTGTTAAAATACCTTCTAACACTCTTGTTTCTCTCACGCCGGTATTTTTTTCGTCAGCTTCTCCGACTTTTATATATGTTTTGCCGATTTCATAAGCCCAAAATGTCTTTTGTCCGTTATCAAAATTGGTTTTCATACAATTTAAAACGCTTACTGCAAGATTTTGTCTTAACATCGAAAATTCTTCACTTGCAGGATTTGCAACTTTTACAGCATTTTCATCATCATAAGTCATTTTGAATTTATCTAATAATGATTTACCGATTAGTGAACTTGTCTGAATTTCATTTAAACCGGCACATTGCATTACTTCACGAACTTTTGATATAACTTTTTCTTCTAATGAAATTTCAGGTAATTCTGTTTTATTTGGTAATGACGGTGAAATCTTGTCATAACCGTTTATTCTTGCAATTTCTTCTATCAAATCTATTTCTCTTGTTACATCACCTGCTCTGAAGCTCGGAACGGCAAATTTTGCGGCAAGCTCGTTTCCGCCCAATTTTTCAAAACCTAATTTTTCCAAAATGTTTATACATTTTTCGGGTTGAATTTCACACCCTAAAATTCTTTTTATCTGAGCATAACGTAATGTTATATCTATTGGAGGAAGCTTATTTTCACCATCTTCAACAACACCTGTTACTTCCGCATCTGCATATTCAACCAAAAGCTGCATTGCACGCATCAAAGCCGGCTTAACTGCTTCTATATCGATTCCTCTTTCAAATCTTGCACTTGCTTCGCTGCGATAGCCGACACTGCGGGCTGATTTTCTGTTTGAAACAGGAGTAAAATATGCTGCTTCTAACACCATTGATGTTGTATTATCGTCAATCTCAGAATTTTCACCTCCGAATACACCTGCCAAACAAACGCCTTTATCTTTTGTTGCAATTAACACACTGTCATGAGTCAATTCTCTTTCAACACTGTCTAATGTTGTTATTTTTTCGCCTTCTTGTGCACGTCTTACACACAAATATCCGTCCAGTTTATCCCTGTCAAATGCGTGCAGCGGACATCCGTATTCCAGCATTACATAATTTGTAATATCTACAACGTTATTTATTGGACGCATGCCTGATGCAATAAGTCGTTTTTGCATCCATTCCGGTGATTTTTTAATTTTTACATTCTTCAAAAGTCCAACTGAATAATATTTGCAGACATCTTTATCAATGATTTCAACTTTAAATTTGTCTGTTGTCAAATCTTTTGTACATTCTATCGGATTAAATTTCAGCGGTCTGTCAAATAATGCGCTCAATTCTCTTGCAACCCCGATAACAGACATCTGATCTCCTCTGTTTGCAGTCGGTGCAACATCAATTATTGTGTCTTTTTCAAAACCTAAAACATCTTTTACATCAACACCAATCTGAACTTCGGGAAAAATTCTGTTTAAAACCAAAATACCATCTTCGTCCTGATAATTTCTGTCAGAAACTCCAAGTTCGTCTGCTGAACACAACATTCCCTGAGATTCAACTCCGCGAATTACTGCAGGAGTAAGTTCAAACTGTTCACCTGTTTTTCTGTCCAAAACTTTTGAACCGACACTTGCATAAGGAACAATCTGACCTTCTTTTATATTTTGTGCTCCGCAAACAACTGTTTTAACACCTGTTCCGGTATTTACAGTAACCAAATGCAAATGATCTGAATTGGGATGATTATCAATTTTTTCTATTTTAACCGTTTTTATATCAGTAAAAGACGGTTTTAAATCCTCTACCGCCTCAACTTCCAAACCGCTCATAGTAAGTTCATGCGCTATTTGTGACGGTTCTTTATCCGATAAATCAACTAATTCATTCAGCCAGTTCAGTGAAATTTGCATTATATAATCCCTCATTCTATTTTCAAATACAATAAAATACTATTACAAAACAGAGGGATTGTAAATAATTTAATCGCTTTCTGCAACAACTGTTGCAATGAGTTCTCCGTAACTGTCAACACATCCGTTTGTTTCTTCTACAATAAATCTTAATTCGGGATGACCTTCTATTGCTTTTTCGGCACAATCCATTGCATCATCATATTCTTTAAATTCGCCGATTAAATTTTTTGATAATTCTGATTTATCTTTTGCTGTATATACCTGAAACATTTATTTACTCCTTTTTCATATTAATATTTTCTCTTAGTACTCTAACATCTTAGTGCCTTAGTGCCTTTCTATTATACACTAAATATTTCAGATAATTTATAATCTATTGATTTAAAAAACGGTAATCCGGTAGATGGTCTGTCACTTAAATCAAAAATCGGAGCTATTTTATCAGGATTTTCCGTAATATATTCCAATATTTCTGCATCTTCCCGTTCGGCTTTTTCCGTCGGTTCTTCTTTTACATATTCAGAAATTTTTTGCAGCATTTCTATTTCTTTTTCCTGAGATTTTTGGGAATATACACTTCTTTTTACATCACCAAATTTTGATGCTTTTGTTAAATTTTCGTATTTAAAAGCTTTTTCCATTGATTCGTCTAATGTTTTTGAAAGCATAACAATTCCTCCCGTTTTTCTCATTATATATTTTTGGGATTTTTATTTCATAGACCGATAGATTGAAAATTTATATTTATTTTTCTGCAATCCAATCTATTAGTGGTCTTATTTCGCCACAGGAAATGTTATATTTTTTAGCTAATTCACTGTCTAAAACTCTGTCTATTCTTAAATTTACCATTGGTACATCTTTTATATTTAAAATATTTGTTTCTTTATCAAAAAATTCGCTGTAATTAAGCCCGTCAAATACACAGTCAGGAAGTCTTACATAACCTTCTTTGTCATCGTAATAACATACACCAAACGTTCGGCAAACAATTCCGCGGTATTCATATACACAACATTCATTATTTATTAAAAACGGACAGGTATATTCAAATCTTTCATTTTTATTTTCTGCTTTTTCCTTTATTATATTTTTTACATTGTTTTGAACAATTTTCTTAATTTCATCCGGTAAATTTATATAGCCATATGTAAGATATGCAAATTCTGCTTGTGAAAAAGGATATTCCCCTTTTGAACAACATCCGCTGCATCCCTTTTTACATTTTATATATTTTTTTTGGGAAGAAAATAATAATTCTAATACTTTATCAAATTCTTTTATAAATTCTGAATAGTTTTTGTACATGATTTGTCGAAAAGTTTGTATAAAAAAATTTTTTTTCTACAAATTTTTCTTTTTTCCTCTTATTTTTATATTTTTCTACTTTTTATTTTTTTTATTGTATTTTTTTCTACAATTTTTTTACTTCTTATTTTTCTTTTATTGTAACTGTTTTCAGACTTTTTGACAATTTTTTTTTGTTATCACTACTGTTTTATTTTTATATTAATTTAATTTAAATTAATTAATTTATAATTACCATTTAACTTTTTCAATAAGCTCTATTTCATATCCGTCAGGATCTTTTACAAATGCAATTTTTGATCCTTTACCTGTCAAATCATATGGTTCATACAGATATTCATAACCGTATTTTTTTAATTTTTCACTAAATTCATCCATTGATTTTATGCCAAAAGCAAAATGTCCAAATCCGGTACCTATTTCATAGCCATCTTTTGGTGTTTCATCATTATATGTCAATTCAATCTGACAGCCAGATTCTCTGTCTGTTAAAAAATATAACCAGCAATCATCTAATCTTTTCTTTTTATCTAATTCCAAATCAAATAAGTTCTTATAAAAATCCAAACTCTTTTCAATATCTTTTACTCTTATCATAGAATGTAAAAATTTCATATAACCTCCTTTTTTGCCATTATAAAGTAATTTTATATGTATGTAAATATTTGTTGCCAGTAAAAAATTTTTAAATTATACTGAACGTGTGTAACTAAAAAATTTAATCAGGCGGAATTATGGATATATTTTCAATTTTTACACTGTTAGGGGGCTTGGCATTTTTCTTATATGGCATGGTTGTAATGTCAACAGGTCTTGAAAAAATTGCCGGCGGGAAAATGGAAAAATTGCTGGAACAATTGACATCAAATCCGTTTAAAGGATTTCTTGTCGGTGCAGGAATGACTATTGCAATTCAAAGTTCATCTGCCGTTACAGTAATGCTTGTTGGGTTTGTAAATTCCGGTATAATGAAATTATCTCAGACAGTTGCTATTATAATTGGTTCAAATGTCGGAACAACAGTAACATCATGGATATTAAGTTTGTCAGGTATTCAAAGCACAAACTTTTTCCTGAGAATGTTAAAACCGGAATCGTTTTCACCGCTGCTTGCTCTTGCCGGAGTAATAATGCTTATGACATCCCGCAGTAATTTTTCAAGAAGAAAGCCAATCGGAACATTTTTGATCGGTTTTTCAATTTTGATGTTTGGTATGGGTTTAATGTCTTCATCAATGGCTCCGCTGGCAAACGATCCGAATTTTTCACAAATACTGACATTATTTAAAAATCCATTATTTGGTTTGATGGTCGGTCTTGTGGTAACAATGATAATTCAAAGTTCTGCAGCTTCTGTTGGTATGTTGCAGGCGTTGTCGTTAACAGGAAGTATTTCTTATATGATAGCAGCACCAATAATTGCAGGTCAGCATATAGGAACCTGTATTACTGCAGTATTATCAAGTATCGGAGTAAACACAAACGCAAAACGTGTAGCAGCGGTGCATGTTGCCTTTAATGTAATTGGTGCAATAATATTTTTGGTAATTTTTGAAATATGGTTGCATACGTTTGAATACCCGCTCAAGCAAATGGCAAATCCGTTTGGAATAGCAATTGTTCATACAATATTCAGTATATTGGCCGCTTGCTGCTTATTCCCATTTAGAAAAGTATTAGAAAAAATTTCTTACATTGTGGTAAAAGACAGTGCGGAAGAGAAAGAGGTAATACTAGATGAACGTTTACTTCTTACTCCGTCAATAGCCATAGCACAGTGCTATAAAACGACAGCAGAAATGGCAAAACTAACAAGAGAAAGCTTGGTAATGTCCGTGCGACAGCTAAAACAATATAATCCTAAAATTTCAGAAATAATTGAAAAAAATGAAGCAAGAATTGATAAATATCAGGATGTATTGGAATCATTCCTGCAAAAACTTTCTGCAAAAGAATTGACAGAAGAAGATTCAAATAAAATTTCTCAACTAATATTATCAATTTCTGATTTTGAAAAAATTGCCGATCATTCAACACATATAATGCAGGTTGCAGATCAAATGCACAGAAAAGAATGGGTACTTGCAGAAGAAACTGTTTCAGAACTTAAAAAAATAGTTAATGCAGTAAAAGAAGTATTTGATATAACAGTAAAGGCATTTATTTATAATGATATAAGAACAGCTTACGAAGTTGAGCCGTTCGAACAGGTAGTAGATGATATAACTTACGTAGCAAAGAAAAATCATATAAAACGTGTAAAACGGGAAAAAGTTCATATAAGAAGAAATTTTGCATATGCGGAAGTATTAAATGATTTAGAGCGAATATCCGATCATTGTTCGAATATTTCTACAAATATGATACAGTCAGAAAACTCTTCTATTCCAAAACATGAACTTAAAAAGAGTTTGAAAACAGAAGAAATCTCAAGTATTGCAAACAGGTTAGATGAGTTTAAAAATCAATATTCATTGCAATTAATTGACTAAAAAAAGGAATAAAAAATGAAAATAAATTCAATTGATAAATACAGAATACAACCTTCAATGCAAGCAGGATTATATTTTAGCAAAACTTCAAATGTAATATTTAATAAAAATGCAAATTATAAAACAGAAGAAATTGTAAAATTATCACAAGAAGGTTTCAAATATATAGAAGATACAAAAACTCCCCAAATGATAAAAGAAAAATTTGCAAAAATACCTTTCATAAAAAATTTGGCGGAAAAATTTGATACATTTATATTTTTCAGAGAAATTCCAAAAGGTGCATATATGAATTTTGACAATTTTTCATATACAAAAATCAGCTGGGGAGATACAACAAAAAAAATGGCAGAAATAAGAAGAGCAGAAGGAAATAGTCCAATATCACAAACTCTGGCAACAGAAAAAATGTTTAAAAATATAGAAAAAGAAACTTTTGTAAATATATAAAAAGGAAAATACCGTGATAGAGAAAAAAGATAATTTTTATACATTAGAAAAGACATATCCGATTTCAATGGCAATGCACGATTTGCAGTATCGTATTAAACCTGCGGCATTATTAGATTTGTTGCAGGATATGGGCGCAAGAAATATTAAAGGAACACCTTTTGGAAATGTAGAACTTAATGCGCAGAATTTAGGATGGTTTTTGGTTCGTTACAGAATAGAATTTGATAAATATCCGCAAAATTTGTCGGAAATAAAATTCTTTACAGAAAATCGCGGGACTCAACGCCAAAGTGCATATCGAGATTTTGAAGCATATACAACAGATGGTGAACGACTATTAAGGGCTACAACATATTGGCTGATGGTAGATTTAGAATCAAAAGCACTTGTAAATATAGAGCAAAAATTCCCGGATATTACAAAATATCAAAAGCGGGAAAATGATGTAATTCTGAGAAAATTGAAGCCAATAGAAAATCCTGACAGTGAAGTAAAATTTCACGTTCGTTATGATGATTTGGATATGAACGGGCATGTAAATAATGTTGTATATATGACCTGGGCAATGGAAGCTTTAAGTTATGAATTCAGAAACAATCACACAATAAAGGCAATTGATATTTATTACAAACACGAAATCAGATATGGCGAAGATGTTATTTCTGCCGTAAAAATCAATGAAGATAATACAACCGACCATTTGATAAAAAATGCTTCAAACGGTGAAGAATTGTGTTTGATAAGAGTTGAATATTGTTAAAAATTCTTTAAGCAATTTTGCAGGTATTGCTTGTATTCATCGTGAAGAGATTTTGGTGCAACAATTTTGCATCCGTCTCCCCATCTGAAAACATGCCATATAATTTCTTTGTTTCCGCTTGCTTTAAATGTAACTGTATATGTTCCGTCATCATTAAATTTCCCCTTTTGTGTCGGATGAAAATTAAAATTACTTGCTTCCTGAGCCAATTCTTTTGAAAATAAAAGTTTCACATTCAAAATTTCGCCGTGATAAACTCCAAAAGATTCTTTTGCATATTCCTGAAGATTAAAATCACCTTTATCAAAAGTTTTTTCGGAAAGTTTTAAATCTGAAAATTTATGTAAAAGAAAATTATAAATCCCGTCACCTTTAGCTTTTTCTTTTGCGATGAGATAAATTTTTTCTCCATAAATCATTCCAAGCGGTTCAAGAGTTCTTTTTTTATCGTGATAAATTCCTGTTACAATTTTTGACGATTGGAGTGCTTTTCTTATAATTTCCAGCGTTTCAATATTAATATTGTATTGAGGCATTTGCCGAACGGCATAACCTTCTGTCTGCATAAAAAGCTCGATATTTTCTTCCGCATTTGTTTGTCGTTTATTTGTTAATGCTTTTATTTTTGTGATAGTGTCGGTTAGTTCTTTTTTAAGTTCTTTATTTGTTGTGCGTCTTTGCATTTGTTCAAGATTGGCAATTTCCTTGGGCTGAAAGCTGATAAGAGATGAAATTACATTATTGGAAAAACCCCAATGTTTTAAAGTATCATTAGTTTCAATTTCATCAACTTCCGGGAATATATTCAGCAAGCTGTCACGCATACGTTCTGCTGTTCTGCGTGAAACGGCATATCTTTCCATAATATCAGATATTGTAATTCCCTGAACCTTTGATGCCATATATGTTGCCAAATCTATAATATCCGAAACTCTTGAATATCTTGGTTTATCCAACATAAAAAACTCCTTTCAAAAATATACCCGTTTTTGACGTATTGATATCTTAGCATAAAAGCATCGAAAGTAAAAATATTTTAAAGGAGAAAGAAAATGAAAAATTTATTGTATCATTTTACGATGTTATTCAATGCTCTTGGCTTTTTATTCAGTTTATCTTTAGTTTTTTATTTAAATCTTGAAAATATCTTATTTTTACCGATTATTGCAATAAGCTGTTTTATTTTTGGAATATCGTTTGCATTGGTATTAGCCGATTTTTTGCAGACAAAACATTCGTTAAAAACAAAAAAAATATCTCACTATATTCCGAATAACAGTAAAGTAGTCATTGATTACAAAGACTACTTTACTTCCAAAAAATCTGATTTTATTATCGGGTAATTTACTTTTTAGGAACAAACTTTAAATCATATCCGAGAATATCTGCAATAATTAACATTTCTTTGTGTGAAATTGTTTCTTTATTCAATTTATTTGACAAATTTTGAACAGAATAATTTTTATTTAATTTTTTCCCAAGAATAGATGCTAATTCAGTTAATGTAATATCAACGTCAAGTAATACTTTTTTTAATTCATTCATTATCATAGAATATTCCTCAAAGATATATAAAATTATATTCTATCGTTTAAGTTTAAATAAATTAAACAAAGGTATAATTGAAATTTATACAAAATAATTTATAATTAAATATATTGGTGTAATATATGTTTATAAAACTTTACTATTGGAGAATATTATGAATGAAGAAAAAAAAATTTTAAAAAGTGAAGATCAAATAAAGAATATATATGAAAAAATTACACAGATAGAGAGTTATCTGAATATAATCACTTGTGCAACAGAAAACGATTTTGAAATACCAAATATTGAAGATATAAGAAAAACATTAATAATTGCATCAAGTTTTATAAATGTATTAGAACAAGATGTAATAGATTATATGGATTATTTGCAAAGCAATAATTTATATGATTAGCTTTTTTTGAATAAAGCTGCAATTTTGTCAAAAACTTTTTTATGCCATGGTTTATCCCAATCAAAAAAAGCTTTCTGAACATCTTTAAGTTTTAAAATTCTTCCCGTTCTCAAATAAACATTCCTTGGAGCAAGGTCAGGGTGTTGTTTATAAAATTTTTGACTGTTCACATTCAATTTGGAACGAAACATCTGCGGCTTCGTCTTTGTTTTCCGAATATAATTCAGTGTTTGTTGTGATATTTTAAAATTCATTTATACGCTTGCCATCTCTGCTTTTAATGCTTGTATGGTTGCTTCTAAAGAGTCTTTATCAAATACATTGTATGTTTTTACTTCAGGATTAATTTTTTTGTTAAGACCCGCAAGCACTTTTCCCGGCCCAAATTCAATGAATGTGTCAACGCCGTTTTTAATCATATTTTCAATAGTCTGAGTCCAGTGAACTGATGATGAAATTTGTCTTGGCATTTTGTTTCTGAAATCTTCAGCCGCAATTGTCGCCGCAGCATCAACATTTGTAACAACCGGAACAGATGCACTTGTGATATCTAAATCTTTTACGTATTCTCCGAATTCAGCACTTGCTTCACTTAAAAATTTAGAGTGAAAAGCTCCGGAAACAGCCAAAGGAACAAATCTTCTTGCTCCTGCCTGAGTCAAAAGTTCTCCTGCTTTGTCTATCGCTTTATCATCCCCTGTTAATACAACCTGAACAGGAGAGTTATAGTTTGCGACATCAATGTAACCTTCACTTGATGCATCTTTTAAAGCTTTTTCAATACTGCCTTCGGGAGCATTTAATACAGCTGCCATTTTGCCTTTGTTAACTTTATTCATTAAAGTTGCACGCTTTTGAATTGCTTTAAGTGTTGTTTCCAAATCCATAACCCCTGAACAAAACATTGCACAGTATTCTCCCAAACTGTGACCTGCTGTAAAATTTGGGGATAAATTCATTTCAGAATTAAAAGCTTCTAAGGCCGCAATAGACATAGTAACTATTGCCGGCTGAGTGTTTATTGTTTGCTTTAAATCTTCTTCCGGTCCTTCAAAACATATTTTAGTAACTTTTTTGCCTAAAACTTCATCTGCGGTATCAAAAACTTTTTTTGCCGCAGCAAAATTTTCATATAAATCTTTTCCCATACCAACTACCTGAGCTCCTTGCCCCGGAAAAATAAAAGCCAATTTATTCATAATAATATCCCTCTTAAATTTATGTTCTTTCAATAGTTCAATTATACAACAAAAATATATGTTAGTATTAAATGTAATATTGTTAATACAATTGTTTATTTTTATTTATGTTTATTATATAATTTACTCAATAAGGAGTAGGGTATATGAAATTTATTATAGGTAAAGAAGATTTATTAAACGGTATAAGAATTGTTGAAAGAGCAACATCACAAAAAGCTGTTCAGCCGGTTTTGTACAATATATTGATTGAAACACTGGAAAATAACAAGATTCGTTTAAGTGCAACGGATTTGGTTTTTACAGTAATAACAATATTGGATGCGCAAATTCAGGAGCAGGGTAAAATCACTCTTCCTGCAAAAAAATTAAACGAAATTGTTTCAAAACTCGGTAATGATTTGGTGACTTTTGAATCAGAAAAAGCATTTCAGGGTGAAACAGAAAGCCCGAATGTTTCAATAACCTGTCAAAAATCAAAATTTGATATTATAGGAATCAGTGCAAACGAATTTCCTGCAGATATTTTCAATTACACAATTGATGAATCAAAATGTTTTGATGTTGAACTAAAACCGTTTTTAAAAGGAATCCATCAGGCCGGTTTTGCAGCTGCAAGCTATGAAGTATCAAACCTTTTATCAGGTATAGTTTGTGATTTTAACAACGGGATATTAGAAATCGCTTCAACTGACGGTAACAGACTTGCAAGGGTCAGAGAAAAATTATCAAATGATATTACGGAACAAACTCAACTCATTATTCCGTCAAGAACATTGAACGAACTTTTGAAAATGAGTTCGTTTATCGAAGAAGATTCAATAAAAATATGCAAAG
The DNA here is from genome assembly GCA_902765655.1 of uncultured bacterium. Taxonomy (GTDB): domain Bacteria; phylum Cyanobacteriota; class Vampirovibrionia; order Gastranaerophilales; family Gastranaerophilaceae; genus Zag111. The sequence goes on from CACXAK010000001.1 coordinate 21,417, forward strand.
ATAAATCAACAATTATCTTTAAGTCAGAAAAAATTACTGCAATATCAAGATTATTGGAAGGTCAATTCCCGAGATATAATCAGTTGATTCCGTCAGAAAGTCCTAAAAAAGCAATAGTTAATGTATCGCAACTGATTGCGGCTTTGGAAAGAGTTTCTGTAATGGTAAATGACAAAACAAGTATTGTAAAAATGCATTTTGCAGAAAATGAACTGACATTGAGTGCAGATACTCCTGATGCCGGTAAATCTGAGGACAAAATCGATATTGAATATGATGCGGAAGAACTTTTAATTGCGTTTAATTACAGATTTGTTCTTGATGCTTTAAGAATTATTGAAAGTGATAATGTAATAATTGGTTTGAATGCTCCGCTCAGTGCTACCGTATTAAAACCGCAAAGTGAAGATGACTTTATTTGTTTAATTATGCCTGTTCAAATCAGATAATATCAGGAATTGTTATGAAAGAAATTAAGTTAAATCATTATGTTGATACTATAATTTACTCTGTCGATATGATTATTAAAAATTTAAAGGCAGAATTAAAACATCGAATCGATAAACTTGGCTTGGGAATAACTGGTGAACAATTTGTTGTTTTGGATACAGTTTCATATTATGAAAATATGTATCCCCAAAAACTGTCTGATATTTTGATGAAAGACAAATCCAATACAAACAGAATGATAAAAGTTCTTGTTGATAAAGGGTTACTAACAAAAGAAGTAGGAAAAAACAACAACAGACTTGTTTATATTTTAAAAGTTACTGATAAAGGTCAAAAACTTGTTGATGAAAATATGCCCAAAATAAAAAAATATATAACAGAAATTTTCAAAAATATATCCGATGATGAAATAGAACTTTTACATTCAATGAGTGATAAGTTTACAAAAGCATTAGCAAAAAATTTATAATTTTAAACATAAAAAAATATTTTAAATTATTGCATAAATTGACAACATCTGCAAAATATGCAATATTATAAATGTAAATTTGAAATATATTTATGAAAGAGGGCTTATTTTGGAAATCAGTTGCAAAAATTTTGGAATAGATGGATTGTATGTAAAAGCAGCCGGTAGATTAGATTTGGATTCGGCAGTTGAATATGGTGTAAAAATTAAGGATACAATGGAAGATTCAAATGAGGAGATAAAAGAATTGATTCTTGATTTTTCAGAAATTACATTTATTTCAAGTTTTGGGTTAAAAGTTGTTTTGGAATTATACAAGGAAATGCAGGCAAAGCAGGGATCTTTAAAATTGAAAGACATTCCTGAACAATTAAAAAATTCTTTTAAAATGGTCGGATTTGATAAATTTTTAGATATTGGCTAATGTTTAAGACTTTAAAAGCAAAAATTATTTTTACTTCTATTATAATGCTGACATTGTTGTTGTCCGTATTTATATTTTTTGCTATTCAATCCAGGATGTTTACTAAACAACTTATGGTGCAAAATTACAGATTTTCTATAGATGCATTATTTGTTGATGACATCAATGACAGTATAATGACATTAGAAGATAATCTTAAAAGTTTGGCATTAATCGGAGGATTGCACTACAGAACCAGCCGTAGTGATGAACTTACTGATGAAGTTGTTATCAGAATTTTTCGTAATTATCCCAACACTTTAGGTGGGGGGATTTGGTTTATACCATATATTTTCGACAAATCAAAAAAATATAATTGTTTTTATGCATATCGTAATAAAAATAATAAAGTTGTAATTGATAAAAATTTTGCAAGTGTCGAATATGATTATCCAAATCAAGGGTGGTATAAGGAAATAATTTCCAGAGTTACCCCAAAACGTAATATTGTATGGTCAAAACCTTATTTTGAAAATCAGGGAAGTAATACAATGATGGTTACTGCCGGAACAGGTATATATGTTCATGGAAAACTTGTCGGTATTGCCACTGTTGATTGGGAAATGAGTTCTGTTATTAAAAATATTTCAAAAATGAAACCTCATGAAATGATGTTTTCTATGTATAAAAGAGGTAAAAAAATAGAAAACAGTTTCGTTTTACTGGGAAATGCAGATGATGATTATATAATTGCTACAAATGATCCGTATCTTGACGGTGATTCTCTTGTAGGCCATTCTTTGAAGAAAATTCCTTGGTATTCCCCTGATTTATACGGAAAAACTTATATTACATATCATGGTAAAAAATATATTCCGTTTTTCAGCAAATTACATAACGGAATGGTTTTAGTTATATGCCTGCCAAAACGGGAAATGTTCAGAAATGTAGATATGTTTTATTTCCCTTTTACAGCGCTAATACTTTTATTTATTTTTATGATTCTTGCGCTTGTTTATTTTGGAATGAATCGCTATATAATTAATCCTATTGATAAGTTAATAGATATTGCTCATAAAATAAGTCATGGCGAAGATATAAATATTAAGATAAGCAAACCTGCTGAATTTGTACAACTTGCTTCGACTTTTGATACAATGACAAAGGATATCAAAGCAATTACAAAAGAAAGAGAACATATAAATTCAGAACTGAATATTGCAAAATCTATTCAGGCATCAAGTTTACCGAGTGTATTCCCGCCGTTTCCCGACAGGGATGAATTTGATATTTATGCTTTGATGGAACCGGCAAAAGAAGTCGGCGGTGATTTTTATGATTTCTATTTTATTGATGATACTCACTTTATGTTTTTAATTGCGGATGTTTCCGGAAAAGGAGTTCCGGCGGCACTGTTTATGATGACGGTTAAAACGCTTATAAACAACCTTTCACAGATTGGATATGAACCGGCAGATTTGATAAAACTTATAAACAAAAAGATTTGTGAAACCAATAAACAGGGACTTTTTGTTACAATGTTTTCCGGCATAATAAATGTTGAAACAGGAGATCTTACTTATGTAAATTGCGGTCACAATCCGCCTCTTATCAAGACAAATTCAAATGAGTATAAATACCTTGAATGCGAAAGTAACATAGTGCTTGGCGCTTTTGAAGATTTTGATTTTAAAATTTATAAAACAAAATTTGACATAGGCGATACAATACTTTTATACACAGACGGGGTAACAGAAGCAACAAACCATAATGATCAAATGTACGGAGAAGACAGATTACTCGAAAAAGTTAATAAATTTCATAATGATTTTGTAGATGCAATGGCTCTTGATATAAAAAATGATGTCTTAAAATATACTGAAAAAATAGAACGCAGTGATGATTTGACGTTATTAATTTTCAAATACAAAAACAAACATAATTCAACATGCAAAACTATATACAAGGCACCTGCATCTAAAGATAATTACAAACAATTTTATCAATGGTTACATAAAATTTGTGAAAATTGGAAAATTTCAGATGAATTAACTAACAAGCTTGATATGTGCGGAGAAGAAATATATGCAAATATTGCCTTTTATGCATATCCGCAAGCTCAAGGCGATATTCGTGTTTCAGTTAAAAAAGAAGATAATCGTATAATACTAAAATTTGAAGATGACGGAATTCAATATAATCCGCTTAAAAAACCGGATCCTGATATTGATTTGCCTCCTGAGCAAAGACCATTGGGCGGCTTGGGAATTTTTATGGTAAAAGAAATGGCTGATGATGTTCAATATGAATATTCAAACAACCGTAATATTTTAACTTTAACATTTAATATTGTTTAGCCTTATAAATATGTCTGCATTGCTATATTTTATTACATTTACTCAAAAATTTTTTATAGTACAATTGTTGTTGTAAAGTATTACAAAAAGAAAGGAAAATAATATGACAAAACTTTCACCACTTCAAATTGAAAGATTAAAATACCAGCCAAAACTTCCTTCAAGTTTGAAAAATGGTATTAATTCATTGGAAATGATTGAAGGCAATGCGACTCAATCTGTTGCAGATCAACAGGATATTCAAAACCTGTTTCCTAATACATACGGAAAACCAACCGTTACATTTAAATCAATTTCTGAGAAAAAATCAACACCTGCAAGAAATGTCGGTGTAATTTTATCAGGCGGACAAGCTCCGGGGGGGCATAATGTTATCGCAGGTCTTTATGATGCGTTAAAAAATGCTAATCCTGAAAGCAAATTGTACGGCTTTTTAGGCGGTCCTTCAGGTATCATTGACGGAAAATATGTTGAATTTGATGATGAATTTATTAACGCTTACAGAAACACAGGCGGATTCGATATTATCGGTTCAGGCAGAACAAAATTGGAAACAGAAGATCAATTCCAGGAATCATTTAATGTTTGCCAAAAACTTGGTATCAGCGCTGTTGTAATCATCGGCGGTGATGATTCAAATACAAACGCAGCACTTTTGGCTGAATGGTTTGTTAAAAATAAAACAGGTATTCAGGTTATCGGAT
>CACXAK010000002.1 GCA_902765655.1 uncultured bacterium
TTCGGCATCTGTTATTATGTATGAACTATTTCACTAATTCTTTCAAGTAATTTGGCAATGCAAACCGCGCGCAATGATAATCTTTATTATACATTTTGCATGTCGGTATAATTTCATTTGCACGTTCATCATTAAAATATTCAAGCGGTTTCACATCTTTTGAACAAAAAGCCCAAGCCCAATATCCACCCGGATAAGTAGGCATATTTGATGTATAAGTAGAAACTACAGGAAATACTCTGTGAAGCTGCTCATACATCTTTTTAATTTCAGAATGATTCGTAACAGGAGACTCAGACTGTGCAGCCATAATTCCGCCCTTTTTAAGAGAATTTTTAATATTAGTATAAAATTCATCAGTAAACAAACCTTCCCCGGGGCCCATAGGATCGGTTGAATCAATCAGAATAATATCATATTCATCTTTTTTGTCTTTTATAAATTCAATAGCATCTTCAACCTTAATTTCAACTTTAGGATTATCAAGTTCACAGGCAACAGTCGGGAAGAATTTTTTTGATGCCTCAATTACCATCCTGTCAATTTCGCACAATACAACTTTTTCAACAGTTTTATGTTTTAAAACCTCTCTGACAGTGCCGCCATCCCCACCGCCGATTACAAGAACGGATTTAGGACAAGGATGCTGCATCATAGGGACATGCGCTATCATTTCGTGATAATGATATTCATCCCCTTCAGTTACCATCATTAAGTCATCAAGTGTCAAAACTCTGCCAAGCATTGAATCTGATTCAAATACTTCAACTTTTTGGAATGGAGAATTATCCGAAAACAAAACCTCTTTTGCTTTTATGACCAAACCAAAACCCTGCGGGGTAATTTCATGATAATAACCGTTTTCTATTCCGTTCTTCATTATAATATTTCCTTTCAATAATATAGCTATGTAAATTTAACACATAGCCATATTTTATCATATAAAATTTTCTACACAATTACTTTTTGCCCAACACATGAATATGTAAATGAAATACTTCCTGTCCGGCTTCTTTGCCTGTATTTATCTGCGTGCGATATGACTTTAAGCCAATCTTTTTAGTAACATCTTTGACCGTTTGCAGTAAATCAGCCATTAAATTTCTATCATCTAATTCATTCAATGAAGGAACATGTGTCTTAGGACAGACTAACAAATGCACGGGAGCTTTCGGATTTATATCATTAAACACAACCGTATTTTCAGTTTCATATACAAATTCAGTTCCAAAATCACCGTTTATTATCTTACAAAAAATACAATCTTCAGCCATAATTTACCCCCTTAATTTTTAATAGATTCTTCGGGCTTTGCCCTCTGAATGACGATTTATTTTATTTTTTTTCCTAATGACAACCCTGCAGGCAAAGGCAATATAACATTTTCATAATCAGGATTATTATCAATATCATTTAAAAATGTCTGAACCTTTTGCGCATGTGAAATCACATTATCACAAGCAATATAACCACCGGTTTTCAAGTGCGGATGAATTAAATGAAAGAAATCAATATATTGTTTTTTACAGGCATCCACAAATGCAAAATCAATTTTATAATCTTCAGGCAAATATTCCAATATTGTTGAAGCATCACCTTGCTTAATATCAATAATATCTGCAACCCCGCACTTTTCAAAATTATCTTTTGCCAAAACTATTCTTTTTTCATAAAATTCAATAGTCAACAACCTGCCGCCTGTTTTTTTTAATGCCTTGCCCAGCCAAATCCCTGAATATCCGTTTGATGTTCCGATTTCAACGACACTTTTAATATTAGCATCAATAATGAAATTGTACATAAATTCGGCAGTCACACGAGATATATTCCAAAAATCGTGCTGAGTCTTCTCAAGTTCTTTTAAAATATTTTGAGTTGTAATATCAAATGTTTCAATTATATTCATTATTTTATTGTTTTCACTTTATCTGTAACAACAATTGAGCGAACAGGAACTTCCAGCGGGCTTGTTTTTACAATATCCTTTGACTCCGTATCTATAACAGAATACATACCGGCTTTTGCGTTAGTTACGATTATTAACTTGGTTGCCTCAATAGGAGTAATATTTGTCGCAAATGAATCGGTATCAAGATACAATTTATCAGTAATCAAATCTTCTTTTGTATCCATAATTTCAACTATGTTTTCATTTGCAGAAAGAATATACAAATCATCTCCGTGAACATATAATCTTACAGGTTTTTCGCAGGTATAAATTTCTTTAACCAACTCAGCAGTTTCATAATCCACAATAGCCATTCTGTCTTTTGTGCGGCTGATTATATAAACCTTGCCATTTACAAATGCAATATCAGATATATTTGGAATATTACCTAAATTATTTAACTTATATTTATTATCAAGTTCTATAGACCAAATATCATTTTTGTTTCTGTCTACATAAAAAATCTTATTCCCGTTATCTGCAAGAATCAGTTTGTCACATTTCCCGTTTATTTTCAATAAACGCTTTTTAGTCATTGTAACCAAATCAAAAACATATATTTCTGAATTTGAGCCGGCAGAAATGTATGCAATATTTTTGTCTTTATCAATAATTATTTGTTCAGGAATATCCTCAAAAGTTACTTCTTTGATTATTTTTTCATCCATAAGAGAAATTATATTCATTACATGAGAATCAAAATAAGTTGCAAGCAAAAATTTCCCATCGTAGCATTTAATATCATTTATAACTGCATCCTGCTCAAGAGCATAAGCCGCAACTTTTGAATTCGGCGATACAACCTGTATATTACGGGTAATTCCTGGGGCTATATAAAATGTTTTATTTTCTAACTCAGGTACAGGGGTTGTACGCTTAGCCGCAGAATATTTTAAATTTTCAATTCTTAAGCCGGTATCTTCAGCCAATGATATATCCAAATCCCCGACAATACCCTTCATAGACGCCGGTAAAACGAATCCTTTTGGCAATAACAACTCCTGAGATAACAAACCGGACTGAATTTCATCAGGAAGATTTACAATATTTAAAACTGTTTTCTTGCCATTCACATTTATAACTTTTAGCAATGTATATCTGTTATTCAGAATCACCATATCAGGTTTTTGCTTTAGAGTCTGTCCAGCAGGATATGTGCTTTTTAATTCGACCTGTTCAACTTTGGCATCTTTTGACGGAAAAATCAGCAAATACATAGTATTGTCAGGCAAAATTATTGCCCCGTCAAAACGAAAATCAGTCTGTGGGAAATCCTTATTTACAAAGTCTTTAATTTCTTGCGGAACTTCAGCACAATTAGCACTTAAAGCAAGAAACAAAAACATTATCAGAAATAAGAATATTTTTTTCATATTACTTGAATACTCCTTTTACCTTTGACATTATAGACTTTTCCCCTTGAGCTTCCTTGCCTGTCTGCAATTCATAAAGCTGTTTATATAAATGTTTCTCAACATCATTTAGATTAGTCGGTATCTTTATCTTTAATATTACTATATGATCACCTTTTTGGCTAGGTCTTGAGATTACAGGAATTCCTGCGCCCTTTATTTTTACTATATCACCAAATTGAGTTCCGGCAGGTATACTTATTTCATGTTCACCGTACAAAGTTTTAATTTTTACTTTATCTCCAATAACTGCCTGAGCAGGAGAGATTTCAAGTTCGGTTATAACATTTATACCGTCACGTTTATAGTATTTTGAAGGTTCAACATGAATTACAACAAATAAATCCCCGTTAGGACCACCGTTCATCCCGCAATCGCCCTCACCTGAAACCCTCATTTTAGACATGTTATCGACACCTGCAGGAATTTTGACCTGAACAGTACGTTCTTTATTTACCATACCCTGACCGGAACAAGTCTGACATGGTTTATCAATTACCTGACCTGATCCGTGGCATTTAGGGCAAACAGAAATTTGAGAAAAACTGCCTAACGGAGTTCTTGCGACAGTCTGAACCTGACCTGCACCATTACACTGAGGACAAGTTTTGGGCTGTGAACCCTTTTGAGCACCTGTACCGCCGCAATCAGGACAAACTTCAAGATGTTCAAATTTAATCTCTTTATCAATTCCGAATGCAGCGTCTTCAAATTTTATTTTTATATCATATCTTAAATCATCTCCGCGTCTTGGGGCATTAGGGTCCTGCTGACCAAAACCAAAGCCGCCAAAACCACCGAAGAAAGTTTCAAATATATCATTAAGATTCCCGAACCCACCAGCAAACGGGCCTCCCGTATCAAAACCGGCATTTTTTAAACCGTCTTCTCCGTAACGATCATAAGTCGCACGTTTATTATCATCAGATAATGTTTCGTATGCTTTCCCTAATTCTTTAAACTTTTCTTCTGCATCAGGGGCTTTGTTCACATCGGGGTGTAATTCTCTTGCACGTTTTCTGAACGCTGATTTTATTTCGTCTTTTGAAGCATCTTTTGATACCCCAAGAATTTCATAGTAATCTGCCATAATATTTATACTTTAATATCCCTACTAATCTTATACCAATATTTATACTACAATTATTCGGCTGTGGCAACATTTACCATCGTCGGTCTTAATACTTTGTCGCCATATTTATAACCTTTTCGTAACTCTGCAATAACTGTATGTTCTTTGTGTTCACTTGTCGGAGTCTGCATTACCGCCTCATGAAAATTAGGATCAAATTCTTCCCCAACGGCCTTAATTTCTTCTAATCCAAGCTTTGATAATGTTTCATAAACTTGTTTTTGAATTAAATCGAAACTTTCTTTAACCTTTGCGCAATCATCAACATTTTCTAATGATTTTTGACCTCTTTCAAAATTATCCAAAACCTCAATTAACTTTGCCAGAGCATTTTCAGTCCCAAACCTGATAAGGTTTTCTCTTTCCTGCTCCTGACGTTTTCTGTAATTATCGAAATCAGCAGCAAGCCGAACATATTGATTATTTAACTGATCATATTTTATCTGTAAATCATTTTGTTCAGGATTTTCAGATAATTCTTCCTGTTCGTCACCGGTTTCTTCTATAGTTTCGTTAATATTAATTTCTTTATCCGTTTCTTCGTTCTTGAAAGGATTTGAACTGTTTTCATCCATGATAAAATCTCCCTTATAACTGATATAAAAATATTATATCTCTCAATTCTGTGATTTATAATAAAGTTTATTATTTTTTAATAATTTGATTACAGTTTAAACATCGCATCAAAAATTCCCTCGGAATAAGTCGGATGCGGGAAACAAACCTCTTTTAATTTATCAATAGTAATATCGTTTTGAATAGCGATTGATAACTGCTGAATCAAAGAAGATGCTTCGGCGCAAACAATATGCGCCCCGACAATTTTATTATCCTGAGCAAGAATTTTTATAAAACCATCAGTTTGACCGTCACAATGTGCTTTCCCTAAAGAAGACACAAGTACCATAGATTTTTTGTAGCTGCCCTCATCCAAATCCTGTTCACGCTTGCCGACCCACGCAATTTCAGGGGCGCCGTAAACAACACTGGGAGTGAGAGATTTTTCAAATTTAATTCCTTCGATATTTTCAATTGCCTGCTTTACGGCATAGTGCGCTAGCTGAATTTCGCCTGAAACATCACCTATATACTCAATTTCGACTGTTTTATCAACATTATTCGGGGTTCTGCCAACAGCCACTAAAACAATTTCCGGCTCAATAATTTCACCATTTGAAAGTGTTATTTTTTTATCTTTTAGTTCTGATACACAGGTTTTTGTATAAAATTTAATCTTATTAGTTTTAAATATTCGTTCTAATCGCTTTGAGACCTCCACATCCGCAAGCGGGAGCAACCTTTCTGCCAACTCAACAACCGTTGTTTCAACTCCAAAATTATTAAAAATCCTTGCCCATTCAACCCCAATTGCACCTGAACCCACTATTAAAATACTCTTGGGCAATTTTTCAAGATTTAAAATATCATCTGATGACAATAAAAATTCATGATCAAATTCAAGGCCTTTGACAATTTTGGGACTTGAACCTGTTGCACATATTATTTTTGAGCAATTAAAAATTTCATTATTACATTCAATAATATTTTTATTTTTAATTTGCGCTTCACCATTTATCAAAGACACTTTTACATTTTTCAATGAAAGTTCAATGCCTTTGCGCAATAATTCCAAAGTTTTATTTTTACGTTCAATTACTTTTGAATAGTCCAGAGTAACATTTTCAGTACATACACCGAAATTTTCACCGTTTAGCGTTTGTTTATAAACCTCTGACGAATGAAGAATTGATTTTGTGGGGATACAACCACGATTAAGACAGACTCCACCAATTTTATCCTTTTCAAAAAGCACAACCGACATTCCCTGAGCAGATGCATGCAAAGCTGCAGTGTAACCGGCAGGCCCACCTCCGACTATACCAATGTCATAATTATTCTCCATTTTACCCCCTTGCAAACATATTAACGAGTATAAACTCTTGGAAGCCGGACTTTAAGACGGCAAGTCAACTCATAATTTATTGTGCCTAATATTTTTGCCCATTCATCAATTGATTTATTTTCATCAAGTAATGTTATAATATCACCACATTTACAATCAACGCCGGTAACATCAAACATAATCTGATCCATCGTAATATTCCCGACTTGAGGGACCTCAACACCATTGAGCGTACCTGTTATTTTATTTGACAATTTCCTTGGCAGCCCATCCGCATAACCGATCGGCACAGTTGCGATTGTCCTTTCTCCCTTTGCGATATATGTATGGCAATAACTGATTCCTTCACCATTTTTTGCTTTATGAATATTTACTATTCTGCCTTTCAAAGCAATCAATTGCTTTAAATCCGGCATTCTGAATTCAACACCCTCCGGGAAGTCAGGGTATAATCCGTATAAAGATATTCCAATTCTGCACATGTTGGAATTCGGCTTTTTATAACAAATTGTTCCTGCGGTATTCAAAATGTGCAACAGTAAACCTTCTGTATTTATATTATCAATCACGCTGTCCCATTTTTTAAATTGTTCCTGCGTTTTATCAAGCTCTTCTGCAGCAGCCAAATGAGTAAATACACCTTTGAAATCGAGGTAATCGGCATTTTGAACTTCTTTTATGAAATCAATTGCCTCATCAGCACGAACGCCTATTCTGTTCATTCCGGTATCAAGTTTGACATGAATCTTTGGTTTTATTCCTGTTCTTTCATAAATTTCTTTACAAGCTCTAAGATGCTCATCCGTAAACACAGATATGCTGATATTATTCTGAACGGCAGTTTCTAAAGCCCAGACAGGTACAGCCCCAAGAACAAGAATCTCGCACTTAATCTTTGCCTGTCTTAAATCTACCCCTTCATCAATAGATGCGACCCCGAGCATATCAACACCGCTTGCCAAAATAGTCGGAGCAAGCATTATTGACCCATGACCGTATGCATCTGCCTTTACGACACCCAAAAGTTTCATATCAGGAGAAACATTTTTTCGGATTTCTTTGATGTTATGTTCTAAGTTGCCTATGTTGATTTCAACCCAGGCATCTCTGTGAATATTTATATTTGTCTGTCTTGTACTACTCATAGTATAATTATAAGACAAAATAATAAAATTTATAACAACAAGTGCAACTCTTTTTCAACTTCGCTAAACACACTGTTCCAATCCCCGTTAGTCGGTTGTCTGAACAGTTTTATACTGTCATACCAATCGGACTTTGACAAATCATTGTGCCAGCGCCAATTATATACATGAGGGAGTAAAACCCAGCAAGGTTTACACATTGCGCCTGCAAGATGCGCAAGCGAAGTATCGTTACAAATTATTAAATCCAAATTTTCAACCGCACCTGCTGTCCATGAGAAATCCTTAAAAGTCGGAGCCAAATCGATAACATTATATTTATCTTTAATTTTTTCAAACTTTTCAGAACCTTCAAAAGTCTGGCAAGAGTAAAATTGAGTATTTGAGAGTTCAAAAAGCCGGGAAAAATCTTCCACCCTTAATATTCGTTCCTTATCATAGTATGAATTCCCCTGCCATTTTATCCCGATTTTAAACTTATCATTATTAAAATAATTATCTTTATAAAATTTGACTTTATCCGCATTTGGTTTTATATAACCATCATCGTGATGAATAAACATTTCATTTCCTGATTTGCCCAAAACATAAGGTAAACTCAAAAATGGTAAGTGATAGTCAAAATCCATATCCTTTTCATTTTTAAACATTCCCATAATTTCTGCGCCATAGGAATTTTCTTCAAATAGCGGTTTTAATTCTTCCTGCGGTTTAAAAATAACTTTTTTGCACTTTGAAACAAGCTCAGGCGTAAAGCGATAAAGCATAATAACATCCCCAAAGCCCGCTTCATAATAAGTATAAAGGGTTTTATCAGATAAATCTTCATGCCCCGTCCATATCGGTTTTTGCTTTATTAAATTTGGATAGGTTTTCCCCTGAGAAACAATGGCACTTTGCTTGCATAATCGTTGTTCGAAACATCTTAACCCGTCTTTGTAATTTTTATCCTGCATATAAGCAAGAGATAGAAAATAAGTTGTTTCCCAATCATCAGGATTTATTTCCAACACTTTTTTATAGCACTCTATTGCACCTTTTGTGTCGTTCTCGTTGAAACACAGATACGCAAGATTAAAATATGATTCAGTACTTTGCGGGTTTAACGCAATAGCATTATAATAGGCCTTTTTTGCCTTGTCATACTGTGCATTATTTTTATAAGCCATAGCAAGATTAAATGTGTTTTCATAACTGTTCGGGTTATTTTTTATAAGAATTTCGTAAAGCTCAACCGCGTTCTGATAATCTTCCTTTTTAAAATACATTTTTGCAAGATTTTCAACATAAAATGGCAACGGCTTTAATTCAATTGCCTTTTGTAAACATTCAAACGCTTTATCAAATTGATTTGCCTGAGTATAGAGAATTCCCAATAAATTCCATACTTCGTGATTTCCCGGTTCTCCGGCAACGATTTGTTCATACAAATCTCTGGCTTTTGTTAATTTTCCGTTTTGATGATATTCAAATGCTTTATTAAACTTGTTATCCATACACTCCTCAGCCCAAGCAAATAATAAATATTATATCTTTATTCCAATAGCTGAAAATAATCCGTTTATATTGAATACATTATATTGAAATATTAAGCCCAAAATTGTGCCAACGAATACAAGCAAGCCAAGAATCATCAATGTATCTTTTTTGTCGCCATTTTTACGCAATAAAACCAAAATACCAAGTCCGCCTGAAGTACATAAACCTGCAACAAGAGAGCCAAAACTTATAGTATTTTTCACAAACAGCATTGTAAGCATAACAGATATTGCACAATTTGGGACTAACCCAACAATGGATAACAAAAAAGGCTGTAATGGAGAATTCATAAGGCAATATTTTGCCATAACTTCTTCTGAACCGGTTCTTGACAATATAAAAGCGAGAACAACAGATATCAAAAATATAAATACAAATATATTTAGTGTATGTTTTAGCGGATGCAGCCAAAAATCTCTTTTTCTTGTAGCGTGTATCAAGTGATGATGGCAACATCCCTCAATATCATCGTCATGTACTTCTTCTAGTACAGGCTCTTTGGCATTATATGTAATCAGCCAATCAACAACATAACCAACAACGATTGCTACTAAAATTTTCACCCCGATTATCGGTATAATCAGCGATGCCTTTTCAGGATATGTTAATAATACAGGTATCGCCTCATCCGATGTCGCCAGATAAACCGCAACCAGAGTTCCACGAGACAAAAGACGGCGCGTATAAACAGTACTTGCGATAACAGAAAATCCGCACTGTGGCAATGATGCAAATAACGAGCCAAATAGCGGTCCGACTTTTTTTATCCAAAATACAAAAAGATGCCTTTTTTTAGCATAATACCTTTCGATAAATTCTATTAAAACGAAAATTATAAACAAAAAAGGGATTAATCCCAAACTGTCAATCAACGCATCTTTCAGAAAATCAGGAATAAACTCTAGCGGCTCAATGAGTTCTTCAGGCAAATTCCATAAAAATTTTAAACATTCTATAAATGAGCTCATTTGTTTTTTATCCTATAATTTAAAATTATTGTTTGTACAAAAATCATTTAGTTTTTCTTTTTCATAACTGAGCATATTTTTTATGTAAGGATTTTTAGTTTCTTTTACAATAAGCTCCATGGATTTTTCAAACATTACAGCCGAACCCCTCAGATATTCAATCTGATTTTGGGTTGCGACTTTCCCTATATCCATATAATATTTCCCGTAAAGCAGATATAATCTTGAAAGTAAATCATACATTTTACAATGTTTAGCAAGTTTTAAACCTTCTTCTATATGTATTTTGGCACTCGTATAATCCGCTATATTCATATATGCTCTTGCCAAAACAAGTCGTAAACTGATCGCAAAGAAATAATTATCAATATTAGGATTTAAAGATATTTCAAGTGCTTGCGAAGCAATATCAATTGCGCTCTTTGAATTTTCTGTGACTATCGTCGCATCTGCAATCAAATACCATGCCAGCAAAGCACCAAGAGCCATTTTTTCTTTAGCAAAATATGTTACTTGTTCATTATATATCTCTAAGGCACGCTGAGCTTTATTTTCATCTTTAAAGACTTTCCCCAGAAGAGTTTTCAGGATATTTTTTGTGAAATTATCTCCAGTATTATTTGCAAATGTAACGGCCTCAAATAATTCTTCTCGTATATTGTTACTATCATTAGTCAAAAATTTATTTATAATATAAACCAAATTTAAACGAGAAATGGAAACTTCATCCATATAATTGTCACGATAATGGCAATCGAGATCCTGTAATATTTGCATCGAAGTCGAAATATCGCCCTTCATTGTATTTGCGTATGCCTGTACAGTCTTTGCTTTTGCAATTAAAAGCTTATCGTTAATTTTGTGTTTATCAATAATTGAAAAAAGATTTTTCAGAACTTCAAATACTCTTTCATTTCCCTGAAGAGCCAATGCAGTTGCGAGAACCAAATAAACCTTCAACCAGGTATCAAACAATAAACCTAACGGGAATAATTTATTTAAACGCGGTTTAATTAAATAACGATTTAGAACGGGTAAAACATCATTATCAGCTAAAGAAATTACTTCTCCGCAATTACCTATATCCAAAAGAGCAGAGAGTTTGGCACTTATTATCATTGCTCTTTCAAGTTCCTGACCGTCCTTTAATTTTTTCAATACATTATCTACACATTCAACATTGCCGAAATAATTACCGGTTTTAGAACAACATAATGCCAAATATCCAAGCAATTCAATTTCTTTTACTTCATCATTATTTGCTTTTGCATTTGAAATTGCATCAGGTAAGAATTCTAATGCCTCATCAGGATCATATTCAGATAAAAGTTTACCTAATTTTTCACTGATACTATAACGTATATTTAATGTTTCAGCTTCATTAAATTCATTCAACAACGCCAAACATTGTTTTTGAGCAATCACGTAAAGATTAACATCTCCAATATAGGACGCCAAGCGCGTTGTTTTTGTCCATATATCAAATGACATACGTGTTTCATGCAAATTATGAGCAATCATAGCCATTGTTGCATTTGTATTCAGATTAAATACACTAATCGCCTTACCGATTTTCATATTTATATCATCGAACTCAGAATCTCGCGTGATATTCTTCAGCACAGACTCCCACAACAATAAATTATTGAATTCATAATAAATATCATCAAATTTACGTATAAATTTTGACATTTCAAGATAATTTATAACATCATTAAATACAGCATCACCGTACCCGCAAATTTCTTTTACAAGATTTACATTTATCTTATCACCCAACACAGCAGCCGTACATAAAAGTTGATGTGCAATTTTGTTGTTACTTTTCAGAATTGATAATCTTTCTTTTATTAATTGAGAAAAATCATCCGGAAGGACAAATGCCTTATCCGAAATTTGGCAATCAAAAACGTAATTGTATGCCTGCTGAATATATGCCAGATTTCCGTTTGATTTTTCAAATATCATTTCGCGTTCACGGTCTGAAACATAATTTTCACTGTCGGTATTCAATACCACATCAGATTCAAATTCCTCAGCTGTTATTAGTCTGATGTTTATATCCTCAAATGAATTTAGATTTTTATTATCTAACCCAAAAAGCCCGCATATTGGCTTTGGTTCATCATATAAAATAATAAACTTTAAATTTGCCCAATTTTTTTCTTTCCTGACAAGCCCTGTTAAGAATTCTGCACTAAAACCATCAATAAAATCAAAATTATCAACAATAAATACAAACCTTCCACTAGAAATAAATGCATCAAAGATTTTATCTAATATAGAATAAGTTCTTTTTTTATTAATTATTATGTCTTCATAATTCCCGTCATTAAAACTGTAAATAAAATTTATCAAATCAGAGATTTCAGGCGGCTGTAAAAACTTGAATTCTTTTGAAAAAAACTCATTAGCATTTTTCTTTAATTCCGGATTGTTTATACCAAAGTTAGGCAAACTAAAAAGATTTATCAGCATATCCTGTATAACACCACCCGGAGTCAGCTGGGTCAAAGGGGTGCATTTACCCATACAAACATTTTTGTCTTCTATTTTTTTTATTGCGGAATATAATACAGAAGTTTTTCCCGAACCCTTTTGACCAGTCACAGATATTATTTTTTTATTTTTATCTGTTAACGCACATGACAATAATTCAATAGCTTTTTTGAAGGAATTCAATTTTGGTTCAAAAGATAAAGAAAGCGATTTCCCGTTGTTTTTTGATTTCTTATTTGCAGGTTCGCCAAATGTAGCTCCGCATTTTCTGCATTTTATTGCGCTTGGGAAATTAACTCCATTGCATTTTTTACAAATTTTTAAAAGTTCTTGCCCGCAATTTGAACATTTCAACTGCCCTAAAGGATTTACATGTTTGCAATTCATGCATAAAATACCGGTCCGAGTCTTGCAATACGGACATTTTAAAGCATCATGCGCTATATTATTTTTACAAACAGGACATTTCATAATTATACTTATTGTTCATTTAATACAGATTTGACTTTTTGGATTAAGCTATAAATTCTCTTTGATACCTCAGATTGAGATATCCCAAGTTCCCCAGCAATTTCTTTTTGTGTTAAACCTTTATCATATCGCAGGATAAAAATATCCATATAACGTTCATTCGGGTTTTCTTCATTTACACGTTCTATTGTATCAGCAACAAAATCTATAATTTCATTATGTATTGCATTTTCTTCGGGATCAATAGATATTTCAAGATCTTCATACCCTATTTTGACTATACTTAAGTCAATTAATGATGATGGAGCCTGAGTCGGAGAAGGTGTAAGCTCAGGAGCAGGAGCAACAGTTTCTAAAGGGATTTCAGTAGTAGTCATATATCCCGCTTTTGTTCTTCTTAATCTCCCGGAATCTTTCAAAACATTTATAATAGAAGTTGTTACGACTTTTCTTAAATAAGCTTCGAGCATAGAAGGATTGTCAATCGATTCAAGAATAGAAGTTGAACGTTGACATGTTTCATTTAAGAAATCATCAAATAAATCTTCATTATTTTGAAATTTACGATTACTTCTTATTAATTTGGCTATTAAGTCTATCTTCTCTTGTGTAATTTCCACAAACGTATCCCTTTGTCATGGAAATTATATCATATTTACAAATAAATTTTAAGTATCACAGTTGTACTTTGGTCATTTCCTAAGCTATTCGGCGCTCTAAGGACTTTTAGCGTTTGGTTAACAGATTGTAACACTATGTTATCAACCTGAGAAGATCCGCTTGATAAAAGTATTTTTGACTGTTGAAATGCCCCGCTTCGGTCAAATGTAATACTTACCCTTATCTGATCTGAATAAGTATAATCTGTAGCAAGTAATAAATCACTTGATAATGCTGCTTTCAAACTTTTACCTGAAGATTGGAAATATTGTTTAAAATTACTATCCTGTGCAATATAATCAGGAACTTCCCAGCTAAGTTTACTTACAGACAAAAATGCAGTAGCCGGAATCTGTTTTAAATCATTGTTATTTTGAGTTTGAGGTGCACTTTGAACATTTTGAGAATTATTTCTTGCCGGACGATCAAAATCATTATTACCATTCATTGCAATATTCCCATTATCAGGGTTGAAATTCGGAACATCTCCTCCCATATTATTCTGGATATTCGGGTCTGCAAATTGTTCATTGCCGTTATTATTTTGTTCAGGATTCATAAATTTCGAGGCCGCGAATATGATTATACCAGTCAAAATCACCAATATAGCGAGTCCGCCTATACCGATGGCAATAGGAATTGATTTTCCTTGATTATTTACGATACGGACATCATTATTCAGTCCTGCGTTATCTTCACTAATATTTACGTTATTATAAAGTTCTTCTAAATGCTGGTTTTCAACTGAAAATTCCGGCTGATTTGCGTCTTTATTAATATCAATTATTATTTCTCCCGGAGCAATATTTTTATTACTAATTACAACCGAATTTTCACTTACCGTATTTACAGGAGTAATAAAATCAGAATCAAGCTCGATTTCCTCAAAGGAATTTTCTGCATTCCCATTATTAAATTCAGTGGAAATTTCATCAAAATCGGTCAATTGGTCATCCTGATTAAAATTAATCTCCACATTATTATTTTCATTATCTATTTTTGAGTCTAAGTCAGATAAATCAGTTAAATCATCAAGATTAATAAGCTCCGAATCATCATTTTCAACAATCTTCTCTGCAGGCTCGACCGATAACTGGTCAAAATCATGTACCTCATTATCATAATTTTCCTCAGAAACATTTGGCGGAACAATCACGGGAGCCTCCATACCTATACTGTCAGCATCTAATTCTTCAAGATTCATAAATTTCTCTTCAGAATCTTCTCTGGATACAATTTCATCTGAATCTGATTTTTCTGAGTTAGAAGCAATGTGCAAATCATCATCTAAATTTAAGTCTAATTCACTCAACTCTGCATCATTAGGTGCTTCAGAAATAAATTCCGATTCCAATAAATCCTCTTGAACATCCTGTACCGGAGCCTCAGTATCAATAACATCCGATGTTTCAATCTCATGGCTAACAGTTGGTTCTTCCTGATTTAAACCTATATCTGAGGTTACCGATTCTTCACTTATATCAGCGGTCATATCTAAACTAATATCTTCAGCATCAATATTGTTTTCAAAGTTATCATCGTCAGATAAAATTTCCGTTTTTTCTGCCAAGTCAGTATCCGTTTCTGTAAAATCTGAAAGATTTTCGGATTTTTCAATATCAATTTCATTCCCCAGCGCTTCTGAAACTACAAAATCATCATTAAATTCCTCAAAATCCAAATCAGATTCCTTAAGAAAATCATCAGAAGCATGTTGTTCCATATCTTCTTCAAAATCGGTCAAATTACTGATATCATCTCCTAAATCAACGGATATATCATTTGACCCCTCAACTTGTTGCTGAGCTTTTTGTTCATCCGCATCAAATTCTGATAAAACATCTTCGCTTTTAGCTTCGGGATCTGATTCAATCTCTTCGGCCATCACACCTTCTTCTGATAAGTCGTTTAAAGAAATATCTTCATCAAAAATATTTGCATCAGCAGAAACATCTTCAGAAATACCAAAATCTTCGTTTATCTCAGGCAAATCAGAGGAATTAGAGCTCTCAAATATATCCTCACCGGCAACAGCTGCCAATTCAACAGCTTCATCACTTACAGCCCCTGCTACAATATTGGCTGCTGCAGTTCCTGCGACAGCAGCAGCTCCTCCGGCTGCAATTGCTTCAGCTTCTGTAATATCGGAAACTATTTCTCCGGCTTTTTCTAATACAGAAGAATCATTTTGATCTTGGCTTTTTTCATCGTCAAGCAAATCATCACCATTTGCGTCATAAGTACTTTCAGCACTATCTGACCGATTTCCCTGATCTTCATTGGTTTGATTTTCTGATTCATTATTATCCATATCTATAAAATCATCTAAATCTACAACAGTATTAGAATTATTGGGCATTTCCTTTTTATTTATGCGCAATGCCACCGCAACATTTGAAGCAAGAGTTTCAAAATTGTCATACTCAAGAACTGAATCCCTAAGAATTTTGCTTTCATATAACAGATGAATAAATTTATTAAAATCTTCTTCGCTTATATCGTGATCCGCAACGGATATTGATAATTCACGTCCTTTTAAAATTTCTTCTTGGGAAAGATTTTTTTCTGTCTTTTTAGTACTTCCATTAACATAATCTATCATATCAATCGGGGATCTAAACTGTTCTGCAGAAACAAAATAATATTGATCATTAGCAATATGTAGCTGAACATCATTTGGTTCAAAATATCCTATAAGATTAATCCTTTCAAAATTGTTGTCATATTTTAAAACAACATAAATATCAGGAACTATAGACAAATCAAAATGAGATTTTGGAATAAAAACGCCGGAGTCATCGAATGCGACCCTAACATCTATATAAACATTATCCAAAATAATATCTGCTATATCAATTTTTTCAACTATACGCTTTATTGAATGAATGTTAGATAATTTTGAAACATCCACCCCTAATTTACTCAGATACAAAATTACCGCTTCCGCACCTATTACATTAAAAAATATACGATTCTGTAGCTTTTTATTTATAAAATTTGCAGCCACAAACTGCGCTTCTGCCAAATTATCCTTTGTTATTTCCAACAATTCCACATCAAAATTCATAAATTTATTCTCCCCTCTATTATTTAAGATGACACTTATGAAATAAATATTCCAAAAATTATGTAAACTTTTGTAACAATATTAGTAAAACATATAATAATTTGTCAAAATTAAATAACAAATTGTTTTAATAAATCTGTGAAGTAAATGTGTTTAAGGAGGTTTTCTCATGTCATTAATGGTAAGTCCTGTTTCTCATGTAAGTTTCAAAGGTCAAGATGTTGCACCTGAACAAAAATCAAACATAGAAGATATATTGAGCAGACCCGGGGCATTTGCAAAGCCGGAGCAGCAAATTGTAAATAAACCACCTAAAAAACACAGTGCACTAAAAACAATACTCGGAATAATGGTTGGTGCTGCTGTTGTAGCAGGAGCTCTGGTTGGGATGAAACATGCATTCCCGAATACATTTAAAGTTGTAAAAGATATAAAAGGACTAAATTTGGAAGGCCTTGAAAAATATAAAACATACTTAACCTCAAGCATTGCTAAGGGCGCAGAATATGTTGAAGCAGGTGCAACCTGGATTACAAAACAATGCAGTGAAGGTTATGATAAACTTTTAAAATTATTAAAAATAAGAAAAGCATAGAAAAAACGGAGTCTCAAATGACTCCGTTTTTTTTTACTGTTGGAGCATACGATAAAATATGATATAATTGTTATGTTATTTCGTTATTTTTTATGGCACTTATAAAATCTGATAGAAAGGATTTTATGAGTTATTCGGTACCTTATACATTTATTCCGGGGACAAAAGCAAGAGCCCAGGAGATAAATGCAAATTTTACATCTATAACAGACTCTATCGATGCCCTTGATACAAAAAAAATTGATTTGGACCTATCAAACATTTCAGAAACAGGGATAGAATTTATTAAAAATAACACATTGACAAGAAATATCGGGGAAATAATCTTCGCCCCAATCCCTATAACAGATGTTGGAGTTCATCTTCTTGACGGAACAAAAATCTCGGAAGAAGGAATATATAAAGATTTCGTAAAATACATCAAAAAATTATATAACGAAGCCCCTACTGCAAACTATTTCACAGATGAAGCAAGCTGGCAACAGTCAGTATCAACTTATGGAGTATGCGGTAAGTTTGTATATGACTCAACTAACAATACGGTAAGACTACCTAAAGTATCTGATATATTACAAGGTACAACGGATGTAACGGCTTTAGGTGACTTGGTTGAAGCAGGATTACCGAATATAACGGGTTCAATATCTTCTAGCGGGAGATTATTTAATCCTGGGACTACCGCAGGGGCTTTTTCGTCAACTACTGTGACAGGTCCAGCTCTTACAAATGGTGGTAATCAAGCAATGCTAAATTCTTTGAGTTTTAGCGCATCTCGCTCAAGCTCAATATATGGCAACTCTTCAACAGTTCAACCACAAGCAATAAAAGTCCTTTACTATATCGTTATAGCAAATTCAACAAAGACAGAAATACAATCTGATATCGACGAAGTCGTTACGGATTTGAACGGTAAAGCAGATACTGACCTGACAAATACAACTAATACGGGTTATATTAAAATGGCAGGTGCGAGTATGCCAAGTAACAAATATATAAATTTAACGCTTGGTGCAAGTGGAACAACATATACTGCTCCTGCTAATGGTTGGTTTTGTGTAAACACTGGCAATGTAGCTGGTAGTGTAACAATATACAACGCTAATTTGGGTATGGGGACTATGTCCCCAGCAATTAGTGGCTGGGGCGGTGGAGTTGCTTTTTTACCAGTAAAAAAAGGGGATATTGTGACAATTTGGTACTCAAATGGAGCTGAGATATTTAGATTTGTTTATGCAGTAGGTTCAGAAAGTGAGGCACAATAATGTTTATAGCAAAGAACAATGATTTAATTATTTTAGCAAAAGAAACGAGAGAAGAATTAGAACAAGCATTACAGCTTATGGTTTATACTTCTATTGAAGAAACTGATATTGATTATCAGTTTTACGGTGGTGAATATCTAACTCCTGAAGAAATAGAAGTAAAAGAACGTGAAAGATTAGATGCACTATCAATGACACGCTCAGACTTTTTTGACGGTTTTATCTTAGCGTTTGGCTTAGGGCAGACGGAGCTTAGAGCAATAGTTGAAAACATATTGAACCAAATAAATATAACCGATGTAGAGATTAAAGTTGCATTAAATAACTTTGATAATGCTTTAAACTTTTACCGCAAGCATACGTTATTCAGTTTGCTAAGCGGCATCGATATTCCAATTACCGAAGAAAAAACAATAAACATCGCAAGCACACAATGGGATAAGTTTTTCGATGAAACAAGCAAACAAAACCCTGATGCATACAAATTTTTAATTAAATAACATCTTTAAAACAAGGGCCATTTATTATTGAATGGCCCTTTCTTAATAATTATTTACAGAAGCGAAACAGCAAATTATATAAGGATTTAAGAGCACAAAAACTTAAAAAAAATCCCTAAATTATAATAATCATTTGACAATTAATATAAAAAATAATATTATTACTACATTAGTAGTAGATAGAGAGAATAGAATGAGAATCAATGGAATAGACAATATACATCAGAAAATAGCTATGGCTATACCGTCAGATATCAGGAATAAAGTAAAAGGACAAAATAATTATGTTCCAACATTTGGAATTCAAATGAATAAGCAGATACCGATTCCGATTTCCGATACGTTCATACATATTTTAAAATAATATCCTTCTTATAACTACTATATGCACAAGGCCTCTTCTCCTATGGAGGTCTTTTATTTTGCTGTCATCTTGATTTTAAAATAATCTCATGCTAGTATAAATTTGTAATGCGGAAGTAACTCAGTGGTAGAGTTCCTGCCTTCCAAGCAGGCTGTCGCGAGTTCGAGTCTCGTCTTCCGCTAATTAAAACAGATGGACTTTTGTTCATCTGTTTTAATTTATTGAATGACATAGGTGTTGTTAGTGTAGTTTGACGAGTAGTACGGTTTTGTTAGTTTGACTATTTTATTTTCTAAAACTCGCTCGTTGTAGGGGTTTTGCTGGTCGGAAGTGCAACTTTACCAAAAAAACCGATTTACTCATATTTACTCATTATTTACTCACACCGGTCGCTTACTTTCCAATAATAGTGGTAGACTGAAGTCTACCCTACTCGCTGTTTTCGTTTTCACGAGTTTCGCATTTCCATACACAAGACCGGGTTTTGTATAAATTTCTTTACATTGTTTCAGAATTAATCAATTTTTCTGAACAAAAATACTTTATATATACATAGGGGATAATAAATACAGTTATGAGTTTAACCAGTAAACTTGCAATAGGAGCATTAAGACAATTAGTTCCGCAAAAACAGGCTTGGCGGGAGCTACTAGGGCGTGAAGAATTTTTGAAACTGTATAAATGTTTTAAAAATTCAGAATATTATTCTAATGGTGGCAGGATTGAACGTGAAAAATCTATTCTTGGATTTAAATTTTCTGACAGTCTGCATGGAAAATGCGTTACGATATTTCCACAAACAAAAGGACGAGATTTTATTCATTCAGTCAAGACTTTTTACGGAAAAGAAATCAACATGAGTAATATACAAAGGGAAGTTGATTTATTTGAAAGAAATATTCCTATTTTAAAATCAATGCCTAAAAGTTCGGATTGTCTTGAACCCAAAATGCTAAAAAAACTGTTTTCAGATAAATATAAACCGACAAGACGATTTAATGAAGATGGTTATCCGGTTACAACAATAATTGATAGAAAAACTCAAAAGCCAGTTGAAGCATACATAAAACAATGCTCCAGAGATGAAATGCCTTATCATAAGGGTGCATATTGTGAAAAATATGAAATGTATGTTAAAATGCCTGATGGAGATTCTGTTCTTGTTGGCAAACGTTCGTTTGTAGATGCAACAAATGAAAAAATAATTGATTCTGGAGATATGGGAGCATATGCAAATGAATTATATGAAGGAATAGGCACAAGACTCCATCAGTTAGCAGTTGAACGTGCTATACAGAATAATTACAATAATATTATCATTTGCTCAACAGGTGATGCCTTCCCTTTTCATTATAAATCATTGTTCAGAACAGGGTCCTCTGATGTAAAAAAGACATATGATGTTGTATTAAGTATGGGTAAAAGAAGAGGTTTAAGTGAAAACGAAGTAAGAGTATGTTTGGTAGAATCAGAGCAAAAAGGTTTATATGAGGTAAAAACATTTGAAAATATATTAAAAAGAGCTTATATAAAAAATGAAGATTATATTGCCGAATTTGAGATGGTTTTAGATGGTCAAAATTTAGAATACTGGAAAAAATTGGCTAAAACCCAACCAATTTTATTAGAATAATCAGTGCGTAGTGCGTAGGTTGGGTGAAACCAAACAAAATCAGGCTTTTTACAAAAATAATTATCAAAATCTCTGTTCTTTATTCTCAATCCGACTGTTATTTTACAAGTGGCGAGAAGATCAATTTTCAAGTTCGAGCGATGTAGTTTGACGAGTAGTACGGTTTTGCTAGTTTGACTATTTTATTTTCTAAAACTCGCTCGTTGTAGGGCTTTGGCGGTCGAAAGTGCAACTATACCCCAAAAACCGATTTACTCATATTTACTCATTATTTACTCACAC
>CACXAK010000003.1 GCA_902765655.1 uncultured bacterium
TTTAAAAACACAGGAAATCGGATTGTTAATTTGCTTATGGGAAAACAAGTTTGCAGATAAAACTGTAGATTTTGCAACTTGTGTTGATAAAACCGGTAAACGATACAATACCAAACTTGATAATATCAGAGGATTTGAAGATGATTTTGAAAAATAAATTAACTAAGGAAACATTGGACATTCCGTATTCTGAATTCAGGAAAAAGTTTGCAAAAGAAATTCGGGATGCGTTTGAAAGTTACCGCAAAACACAATTAAATAAATATTCTTGGAACTTCAAAGATGACAATTCTTTGGAGTTTAATTTTTATTTTGAACTTCAATGGAATTTCAATCATTTTGTAAATTCTAATTGGTATATTGAAAGAATGTAGTTATTTAATTCCGGATAATGAAAACTCTTCACCAAGTTTTTTATTTACTTCACTAATTAATTTTTCAAGAGGAATATCAAGACCTTCAGCAATTTTCCACATTGTAGGAATATCAAGACCTTCAGCAATTTTCCACATTGTAGTAAATTTTAAATCATTTGCACCAAGTTCTACTTCTCTCCATGTAGTTTTTGAAAGTGCAATTTCAGCAGAGATTTTATACGCAGTTTTCCCCTGTGCCTTTCTGTGTTGTTCAACTACTTGTCCAAAAGCTTTAATTAGTTGTTTTGCTTTATCTTTCGAAATCTCTTGCATAAATATAATTTTAATGATAAATTTATGCATATAGACAGCCGTAGCGGTCTATAAAGAAGAATAATATTTATTGTTTATGTAGTATAATTTTTACAGAAAAATAAATATTTTATTTATGAGGTTTTTTAAATGGGGTTTCGTTTTAGAAAATCAATAAATCTAGGTGGTTTTAGAGTTAATTTAAGTAAAACTGGTATTGGATATAGTTTTGGAGTTCCCGGCTTACGTTTTACTCAAATGGCTAACGGTAGAACAAGAAGAACATTCTCTATTCCCGGAACAGGTTTGTCTTATGTTGATGAATCTAAAGGGGATGGTTCATACTCAGGGGATAAGCAATATAATTATGATGAGCATAATCAACTTGAATATTCTTCAAGTGTTGAAACTTCTGAAGATACATTTAATGAATTTGTGCAATTGATGAACAAACTTCGAAATCGTGATAGAATATTTCAATTTATGCTAATTTTAACAACTGTAATAGCGCTATTTAGTCATCCTATATTATTTTTATTTCCTATATGCCTTTTATGTATTAGATTATTTTGTCAGAATTTATTTACAGTAGATAATCGTTATGAATTTTTGTCCTGTGCTGATGAGTGGTATGCAATTTTAAATATAATGTTATATATCATATCTTTGAATAAAAAAGTTTCATTAATTGAAAATCAGTATTCTACTACAAATTATAAGTATAATTCTGGTGCAAACTATTTAATAGATAGTAAAAATGCTACTATAAGACCTCAATTTCTAAAATATATTAAACTAGAATATGCACCATATACTATACGCATGAAAAATAAGATTTTCTATTTCCTTCCTAATTTAATTTTGGCAGATGATGGGCATAAATATTCTTGGATAGATTATAAAGATTTGGATTGTTCAGTTGATACCGCCAGGTTTATAGAAGAAAATGTACCAAGTGATGCGACAGTTGTTGATCATACATGGAAATATACCAATAAAGAAGGTGGCCCTGATAGAAGATTTAATGATAATTATCAAATAACAATATGCCAATATTGTGAGGTGCGTTGTTTTAATAATAAAGGTTTCGATATTACATTACAGTTGTCGAATATTAATACTCTTATGAATTTAACTGGTTTGAGTAATATATTAAAAGGTTCGGAATATTTTGAAAATAAAGATAAATTAGTAATAGTTAATAAAATAATACAATCAATAATTGAAGGTACCTGCTGCCCGATATGTGGAGAGGATAATTTAGACAATAACAAAATTTGTTCTAAATGCGGATACCAAGTATACGATTATTATACACATAGACAAAATACAACTGAAGGTAATAGCTGGGGTAAGGTTCTCATATACGTCATTGTCACGATATTCGCGTATATATTCATACATAATGTTTCAGGAACACCAAATACGAACATTCCAGAACAACTGTCTTCGAATATGGGTATAAACACTACACAAACAGCAGAACGATTTATTAGTAAGAAAGTTCCGGCAAAATTTCTTGCAGACAAACAAATTCCTAATAGTGAATTTGTATATACGCTTAGGTGGGATTTGTTTAATCTATACAAATTTCAACAATCTACACCTACAATAAGAGTCCGAGATTTTGAAAATATCGAGGGGATGTACACAATGTCTGATTTGATTGTTGGTTTTGTGGATAAGAATCAACAATATAAAATAGCAGAAAATTATTGTATTAAATATAATGGTAGTTCACGAGAATATCCTATGCTGGAAAAGGTTGCTTGTAATAATCCTAAATCTATTACTGAATTACCATATGAAAAATGTGATTGGTTTACGCAGAAAGATAATGAAGGTACATATTATGATTCTTATGACATTAAATCTTTATGGCAGGAGTTTAAAATTAAAGGTATCAGTAAAATAGAAAATGAAATAATAGCCGAAGAAAATACATATAAATCAGAACATTATAATATTAAAGATGAGAACGAATCAATAGAAGAAGTGGAAAGCAACAGTGATAGAAACTATTATGATAGCATATGTGATGATTGTAAAAACCATCCGGAAAAAATAGAACAGAATATTAAAGATGGTGGAGATAAAGAATGGTGGAAACGCATGTGCTCTGATTTTTGTAAGGAATATCAAAACTGAATCTGTGCAAAATATTTTTTGGAATAAGGAGTAAATTTATGATTAAACAAATTGTTTTACAAATAGGTAGAAAAATAGTGGATTTCCTTGCCTGGTTTGAAATAGGAATTATAGCCATAGCTGCGATTGCTCTTATATTTTTTATATGGGCTAGTGAGATGGAAATGGAACAAAAAGTCACAATGTCTGTTATTGTATTATTTGTTGGCTTGATTTTATTTTTACTCTCAATAATGTTTAAATATTTTACATATTTGCTAATTGATATTCGAGATAATACTGCTAAACTTGCGGAAGTTAAAGATGGAGAATTCAACAAAAATATAATACAAATTTTTATGAGTTTTATAGCAATTATAATTGCTGCAATTGTTGCAGGATTGTTTTTCTGTGGAATTAATTATGTTAATAAAACATTATTAGATAAAGAAGGTAATTTTACTTTATTAGAATTAAATAATAAAATTAAGCAAGTTGGTAAATATAATGATTTTGCTACAATTAAAACCTATGGATTTTCTTATGATCCAGAAAACACTAACTCTTTAAAGATTGTTAATGTTCTACCAAAAAGCAGTGCAGAAAAAGAAGGATTGAAAATAGGTGATGTTATAGTCAAAGTTAATAATTATGATATTTCAAATAATTATGATGAAAAAAAATTAAGAAAAATTTTTAAAAGAAATAAAAAAATTAAAATAGCATATTCAAGAAATAATAATATATATTCTGCCGAATTAACAAAATCAGATATTCAGGTTCCCAATCTCCCAGATGGGCTCACTATGAAAATTTATATTAATTCATTAGATATTAAAAATAATTATTCAAGTGGTGTATTTAAATTCCAAGACGGAGATAATTCATATCAAAAAGAACTCATTGTATGTGATTGTAATCCAGAACACAAAACTATTATGTCAATATGGAACGCAAGTTATTCGAATGGAAATATGGTAAATGAATATAATGCCTTAAAAAATAAAACAGTTAATGAAGAAATGGTTATTCCTCATACTCATGGGGAAGTGAAATGGATGAGTACATGTTATTACCACAATAATAATTACTCTGATGAACAGAAAAAGCGTATTATAGAAAATCTGAGACAAATGAAATAAATAGTTTTTAAACTAATTTTCAATTCCAAATAACTCTTCCTCTATTTGCTTAAAATGCTCAGGGAAAAGAGTTTTTTGTTTTTGATTTTGTTTTGGCTCAGTTATTTGTTGTTTTACCTGTGGCAGATTTTTAAGGATATTCATCAAAGAATACATTTCTGCTTGTGGGGTCTGCTGGTTATTATCAATATCATTTGAAATTTTATCCATAATTTTTTGTGCAAAGTTTAACAATTCACGATTAAAGAGTTCTTGTTCTCTGCCTTTTTCAAACCTCTTTTTATCCCAATCATATTCCTTTTTCCAATAGAACAAAGTTCTACGCGAAAGATTAAGTTTTGTGCCAATCACATCAAGTGGTTGCTTTTCATAAACATACATATGCTCTGCTTGTTTTAATTTGTCTAATTTAGTCATATTGTCTCCTTATTTACACATTGAATTTCTAACACCAAAATACGGGTTATTTTTGATATAACCCTCCATAAATGCATATTTTAAAATACTGCCAAGCAACGTCACTCCGTTACTTGCTGTTTTGGGTTTAAATTTTTTCTTCATAAAAACTACAAAATCTAAAATCTTTTCATAAGTAATCTCATCAGCATATAAACCCTCAAAAAACGGTATAATATTATATTTTAACTGCGAGCGGTAGCCTTTTAAGGTATCTTTTGTAAGTCTGCGATTATTCAAATATATGATTGCCATATTCTTAAACAAAATCTGCTCCTCGTTTTTATAAATTGGCTTTTCAAAAATATCAAAAGTTTTAAGCTGTTTCGGCTCTTTATGTTTATATATTCCATGTTCAAATACCAATTTACCCTCGTTCAAAAGCTGTTCAAGTTCCGTTTTGACATCGCATTCGGCAATCATTTCAATTTCGTCTTGGGTGAATTCCTTTAAATGTCGTGCCAATTTTTCTATGTTCATAAAATTTGCTCCATAATTTCTTTCGTAATTTCGGTTAAATTATTGTCTTTTGCAAATATTTCCATTTGATTTATTAACTGAATAATTTGTCTGAATCTGTTGTATTTCGAATGGATATATTCAATAGAATCAGGGGTAAATGGAACTTCTGACAACTGATTAATAATTTGGTTTAAATCATTTACTCCAAAGGTTTCAAATTTTAAAATTTCAGAAAACCTGTCATACAAATGTTTGTATCTTTCAAGTTTTCTGTGTGCCAAACCCATTCCGATAAAAATAATAGGGCAGCCGGTTTCGTCGTGAATATCTCGCAGAGTTTCAATAGATTTGTAGTTATTTATCAGATAATCAATTTCATCAATAAAAATTATCTGGGGATTTTGTTTCAGTTTTTTAACCACAATATTAAAATTATCCGAAGTCAAAAATCTTGGTATTTCATCAAGCTCCTTAACCATTTCTTCAAGCAGCCATCTGCCTGTCATAAGGTTTGAGGCTCTTAAATAAATTCCATCATACTTGCAAGCAAGCCATAATGCAGTTTGTGATTTACCTAATCCGGGCTCACTATAAACCAATCCCATCTTTGGAATATTCTTAGGTTTGTTTATCAGGTTTTCAACAAGCCCGATAAAATTTTTGACGTTTTGAGTTTTAACAAAAATCTTATTCATATAATAGTCTGTACTCCTTTGTATTTTTAAATTCTGTTATCCAAGAATTATTTGGATCATTTACGATTAAATACTCATATTTTTCTGAATTATTTTTAAACAGCTTTTGAACTCTTTTTGAATCCGTTTTGAACGGCATTTGAATTTCAACAGATTCTATCTGCGTTTCAAGTAACTTAATATCTTCCGTTTTTAGATATTTTTTAACCGATTCAACAGTTTTCTTTTTTAACTGTCGCTGACGTACAATTTTCTGTTTATAATCCTCATAATCTTTGACATCACCTAAAAGTTTTGCCATTGGATGAGTTTCAGTTACACGTTCTGCAGTACATAAATATTCACTTTTGGGGGTGTAAACTTTAATACTCGTAAGATCGAAAAGGTTATATTTTATTAGAACTTTACTCTTGAAACCGTACAATCTTTCATCAAAATAATCACAGTTTAAGAATCTAATTCCGTTTCTTTGGATGGTTTTTACTTCAGTTGCGAGCATCAAATCATCAAGAGTATTAATATCAATATTCTGTCGTTTTCGTTCTTCTAAAACTTCAGCAATCGTTTTATCCGGGGCATTAGGACATAGTTGCGAATTCTTAAAACTCAACCACATATCAATCATTTTTATTGTTTCTTCAATGGTTGGAATGTAATCGGCGTGCCAAGTTTTATGCAGTTTTTCATTCCGCATCATATAGGCAGGTTTGTTTTGAATGCTGTTTCCGATATAACTTGGAAGTAATTTTTCAAAACCTTCCTGAAATTCTTTAAAAAATCTTTCTATTACTTTGGCTCTAGCATTATATGGTCTGGCAAAAACTGTTTCTATACCCAGTTTTGAATACAATCCCTGAAAACCTAATTCAGTAAATCCTTTATCATCAGTAAAATACTTCGCCCGAAACGCTCTGCCGTTATCCTGATAAACAACTTTTGGTATCATATCAAGATTAATTATTGCGTTACGGAGTGCACTTGCGATACACTGCGTATTTTCTTCAAGCATAATTTCATAACCAACTAACGCAGTTGATTTCCAATCCAAAAATCCGACTAATGTTGCTCTGCAGGGTTTTCCTGTAAATGGATTTATTACTTGAAAGGCCAATTTATGTCCGTCTGCAACAAGAATATCTCCGACTTCAAGTAAGCTCGCATCACGTTTTATATATGGTTCTACTTTATCCGATAATGCTTTTTCTCCGTCACGAGCTAAAATCCATTTATCGTAATTGTTATCCTTAAACCATTTTGCATATCTTCTAAATGTAATATCTGCCGGAATAAAATTCTGCCCTTGTTCTTTAAGTTTGTATTTAGTTAATGCTATGGCTTTACCGATAGACAGTCTATTCGGGTGTAAAAGCAAACCCATAAATATTTTTATTTCGTCATCATTAAGCACAGTTCGGTATTCCCGAACGGTTGAGTATTTATACTGCGGCAGAAGTTTCGTGTAATCTTCTGTTCCGTTTAACATAGCATACCAGCGGTGTAAACTTCCGCGGGATATTTTACCTAAAATCTCAAATAAGTTAGAGGTTGAAGTATTATGCAATTTCACAAAATCATAGTCAGCTTGAAGTTTGTTTTGAAATTTCTTCCTGAACTCAAGCCATTGATGAACTATATCAAGTCTTGCTAAAGCGATTTGTTTACATTTTTCGGGTGTGAAGTTTGTCATAATGAATTACCTCACACACATTCATCACTCACCTTTCGGAATAAATCAAGTCCAAAATCTCAATCTCAGAGATATTTCGACACATATCAAAATACAAGATAATTTATTTTTGCACTTTGTTGCACAAAATTGCACGGTGTAAATATTCAAATTCCATGCTAATAAGACCCTGAAACAAGTTCAGGGTGACGAGCTTTCGGTGCAAAAGAGTGCAAAAATTGGGACAAAAGTGCAAAAATAGTCCGGCAAATCTCTACACTATAAACCTGCCTTAAACTCCCAACAACTCGGCATCATAGCCAACGAAAACGCATCTAAACCGTCCTGAAAACCTATACCCACTATATGTGTCTTAAAACCCTCACTCATTACAATTAAACCCGACTAACAAAAGTTAATCGGGTTTAATTCGGAAAAGGTGGGATTTGAACCCACGGTGCAGGTAACCCCACACAACACCTTAGCAGGGTGCCGCCTTAAGCCACTCGGCCACTTTTCCAATTGCGGCATAACCTTTACCAAGATTACGTTAATCATATTAACACAAACTTATTTTTTTGAAAACCCTTTAAAAAAAACTTTTTGTAAGCTATAATAAATCATATATTTTTCTGTCGTCATTCTGAGGCGAACGTAATTAAGATTCTTCGATGAGTTCAGAATGGCATATAGCCGAAGAATCTAGCAATAGTTATTCATTAAAATTCCTTAAATATTATAGGGGGCAAATATTATGATTCAAATGAAAGTTATGGGCATTGCCCTTGATACAAGAACAGGTTCACCGATAGTTGTTCTGCATGATAAAGAAAATCGTCGTGCTTTGCCAATCTGGATTGGTTCTGCTGAAGCAAGTTCTATCATCCGTAAAATTGAAAATCTTGCTGTTGCACGCCCAATGACTCACGATTTGATTATTTCTATGGTCGAAAAAACAGGTTATAAAATTGCTAAAGTTGAAATTAATGACGTCGAAAAAGAAACATACTACGCAATAATTTATTTGGAAAATAAAGATGGAGAAGTAGTTGAAATAGACGCACGCCCTTCTGATGCAATAGCAATTGCAATAAGAGTTGAGGCACCGATTTTTGTGAGTGCAAAAGTACTTTCTGCCGGTTCTGTTTCTACTGACAGTGCAAAAGACGCACAAGAAGCCGAAGAATTTAAAAACTTTATCCAAGATATTAAGCCGTCTGATTTCTCAAAACTTTTAAAGGATTCTGATCACCACGAAAGTGAACAGTAAATAAATTTGCATAAATAAAAAGCGGATATTTAATATCCGCTTTTTATTATTTTAATTTTTTTAAAACCCAATTTTCTAATATTTTCAGCGGTGCGCGGGTAATTGCTAATGCCCATTGCGGTATTGTTTTTGTTATAATCGAACCTGCACCGATATTTGCGCCTTGTTCTACTGTTACCGGAGCGACCAAAACCGTATTTGAACCGATTTTGACATCATCTTTTAAAACAGTTTTTGATTTTGTCTTTGAAATAGGATCATAATTTGCTGTAATTGTACCCGCTCCAATGTTTACCCGTTCGCCTAATTCGCTGTCACCAATGTAAGAAAGGTGACCGACATTTGTATTTGATGAAATCTTTGATTTTTTAACTTCAACAAAATTGCCGACCTTTACATTGTCACATACTTCAACCCCGCCTCTTAAATGCGCACAGGGACCGATTTTGCAGGATTTACCAATTATATTTTTACCCTCAATATATGTAAACGGATAAATAATGGTATCCTGCCCGATTTTTGTGTCTTCACTAATCCATGTTGAATCAGGATCAACAACGGTAACTCCTTCTGCCATAAGTTTTTCAATATGACGTTTATTCATAATTTTTGATGCGGTTGCAAGATTAGAACGGGAATTTATTCCGTATATTTCATCACTATCTTCTAAAATGTATGCATTAACATTTAGGTTTTGTGCTTTACCCCAGGAAATAATATCTGTCAGATAATATTCTCCCTGTGCATTGTTGGTTTTGAGTTGTGAAAATGCACCTTTTATTTTTCCCCAATTTAAACAATAAATTCCGGCATTAACTTCTTTTACAGCTTTTTGTTCAGGTGTTGCATCTTTTTCTTCTACAATGCATTTTAGAGAATTATCAGCTTCTCTTATAATTCTTCCGTAATTTGTCGGGTCTTCAAAAATAGTACTCATTACAGTCAAATCAGAGTTATTTGAATTATGAAATTCTACAAATTTATTTAAAGTTTCTTCTTTTATAAGCGGGGTATCACCGCATAAAATCAGGACTAAACCGTCATAATTTTCTAAATTCGGGCAAACCATAGAAACGGCATGTCCTGTGCCAAGCTGTGGAGATTGCAAAACAGTTTTGGCATTTTCGTAATTATCTTTTACAAATTTTTCGACTTCATCCGCGTGATGCCCCACAATTACAAATTGTTCGTCAGTTATATTTTTTACATTATCAATAACATATCCAAGCAAAGTTTTACCCATAATTTCATGCAAAACTTTTGGTGTTGTCTGAGATTTCATTCTTGTACCTTTGCCTGCGGCCAAAATTACTGCTTTTATATTCATATCATTCCTCGTTTTATTGCCGGCATGATAATACCGTTCTGTTGTTTTCTTTTTTCATTGTTATTATATCAAAAATATATTTGAAGAATTATATCTTCTTTGTTCATGTTAATATAAGTATTGCATGAAGTATTTATAAGAGGGATATTATTATGGCAAATAAAGTTGTTATTGGTGCGCAGTGGGGCGATGAGGGTAAAGCAAAAATTACGGATTTGCTTGCGCAGGATGCTGATTTAATTATAAGATATCAGGGCGGTTGTAATGCAGGACATACGGTAGTTGCACACGGCAAAACATTCAAATTCCACCTTATACCGTCAGGAATTTTATACAAAGGCAAAACTTGTTTAATCGGTAACGGAACGGTTGTTTTACCCGAATATTTTGAACAGGAAATTGAGGGCTTAAAAAAAGAAAATATTGATTTATCCGGCTTGAAAGTCAGTCCTCTTGCGACAATAACAATGCCTTGGCATACGGAAGTTGACGGATACAGTGAAGATAATGCCAAAAAAGGTAAAATCGGTACAACCAAAAAAGGGATAGGCCCGACTTATACGGATAAAATGGCAAGAATTGCCCTGAAAATTGAAGATTTATATTCAAAAGAAGCGCTGGAAGAAAAATTAGACGTAATTTTACCGTTAAAAAATAAACAATTGAAAGAATTATACGGTTTGAAAACTTATACAAAAGAAGAAGTTTTGGCTTTGTGTGAAAAATATGCCAAAATTTTTGAGCCGTACGTTTGCTTTGAATGGCAGGAGATGCTCCAGAAATTCAAAAAAGAAGGCAAGAAAATTTTATTCGAAGGTGCGCAGGGCGTAATGCTTGATGTAGATTTCGGAACATATCCGTTTGTAACAAGTTCAAATCCTGTTGGCGGCGGGGCATCGACAGGTTCAGGTTACGGGCCGAAAATGATAGATGAAATTATCGGAGTTGCAAAAGCTTATGTAACAAGAGTGGGTGAAGGACCTTTTGTAACCGAATTAACCGATGAAATCGGCGATACAATAAGAGAAGTCGGGCATGAATTTGGGGTAACAACAGGACGCCCGAGAAGATGCGGCTGGTTCGATGCTGTTACAATGAAGTATGCTTGTCTTGTTGGCGGATTAACTTCTGTTGCACTCACAAAAATCGATGTTTTTGATAAATTCGATGAAATAAAAGTTTGTACCGCATATAAAGATACGCGTGACGGAAAAATTTACACATCTTATCCGACAGATGTTTATATTCACAAGTATTTAGAACCGGTTTATGAAACGCATCAGGGTTGGGGTGAAGATATAACGGGAATTCGTAAATATGAAGATTTACCGTTGAATGCGCGTAAATATCTTGAACGGCTTGAAGAAATTCTTGATACTCCGATTTCAATAGTTTCGGTCGGCCCTGACAGAGAACAAACTATTTTTAAAAATTAATAAATTGATATTACCCTGAAAATAAGTATAATAAATAGGTAATGGACAATACAATTGATACAAGTGCAATAGATGATTTGAAACAACGAGTCAAAAACAAGCTTGATGAAACTCAGTTGTTTACTTATCGTGGTTCGGTTTCAAAACTTTTGGGTTTGACTGTTGAAGTAAAACTTCCCGGGTTAAAAATCGGCGATTTATGTTTTATCGAAACTTATGACGGCAGGCAAAAGCCGGCCGAAGTACAGGCGTTTAAAGGTGAAGTTGCACAATTATCTTTACTGCTTGATGGTGAAGGCATAGGACAGGGCAGTCTTGTAACCTCAACAGGCAAACCGATTACTATACCTGTCGGAGATTTTTTACTTGGCAGATTAATTGATCCTATGGGCAATCCGCTTGATGGGCGTCCGTTAGATATTGAAAATGCGCAGTGGCGCAATATTGAAGGACCTCCTCCGGGGCCATTCCAAAGACCTATTATAACAGAACAGTTTTCAACAGGTGTGCGGGCGATTGACGGATGTATGACAATGGGCTGCGGGCAGCGTTTAGGGTTATTCGCCGGCTCAGGTGTCGGTAAAAGTACGCTTTTAGGTATGATTGCAAGAAATTCTGATGCTGATGTAAACGTTGTAGCGCTGATAGGCGAACGTGGCAGGGAAGTTAAAGAATTTGTCGAAGATGCTCTTGGGGAACTTGGGATGTCACGTTCCGTTATTGTATGTTCAACAGGTGATAAACCGCCGTTGATTCGTCAGAAATGTCTTTTGGCAGCTACGGCTGTATGTGAATATTTCAGGGATCAGGGCAAAAAAGTATTTTTAATGACTGATACAATAACACGTTGTGCTATGGCAGGGCGTGAAGTCGGTTTGTCTTTAGGTGAACCGCCTACGATGAAAGGGTATCCGCCATCAATATTTTCATGGCTTCAAAAAGCATTAGAGCGTGCAGGTAATAGCGAAAAGGGTTCTATTACTGCATTATATACCGTACTTATGGAAGGTGATGATATTAATGACCCGATAGTTGATATTGTGCGTGGTATTGTTGACGGTCACATTTTCTTATCAAGAAAAGTTGCGGAGTCTAATCACTATCCTGCAATAGATGTTTTGGGGAGTATTTCCCGTCTGATGAGTGCAATTGCTGCTCCCGAGCACAAAGAGGCAGCCGCAAAATTACGTACCATAATGTCTTTATACAGAGAAAATAAGGATTTAATTGATGTCGGTATGTATCAGCCGGGTTCAAATCCGCGGCTTGATACGGCAATTGAGATGATGCCAAAAATCAATGCGTTTTTACAGCAGCGTACCGAAGAAAGCGTAACAATGGAAGGTACTATCGGTCAGCTCATTGAAATGATGCAGGATGTCGAAATTTAGTCAATATTATTTTTTTTGTATTTTTCATACAAATCCGGTCTGCGGAGTTTTGTGCGTTCAAGCTGTTGTTCCAACCTGAATTGTGCAATTTCTTTGTGATTCCCGTTTAAAAGCACTTCCGGAACACACAATCCACGATATTCTCTTGGTTTGGTATATTGCGGATATTCCAAAAGTCCGTCAGAAAAACTGTCATCATGTGCAGATTCAATTTTACCCAAAGTTCCTTCTATTTTGCGGCTGACTGCATCTATAAGACACAGAGCAGGTAGTTCTCCGCCTGTTAAAACAAAATCTCCGATGGAAATCTCTTTTGGTTTAATAACTTCTCTTATTCTTTCATCAAATCCTTCATAATGCCCGCACAGCATAATTATTTGGTCATAATTTGCCAAATCGCAAACGAGTTTTTCGTTTAACGGCTCACCTTGCGGGGAAAGCATTATGGTAATTGTATTATTGATTTTTTCAATACTTTCATAAGCATCAACATAGGGCTGGGGCGCCAAAACCATACCTGCTCCGCCGCCATAAGGGGTATCATCAACTTTTTTGTGCTTATCGAGTGTAAAATCACGCGGATTAACTGCCTGAACTTCAAAGACTCCATTATCTTTGGCACGTTTCATTATGCTGATATCACAATAATGTTCAATAACTTCAGGGAACAATGTTAAAACGTCAAATCTCATTCCAAAAGCCCCTCAATGTTATTTATGATAATTTTTTTATTTTTTATATCGACATCAGGCACAATTGCTTTGACAAATGGAATCAAACAAATGTGTTTGGTATTTGTTTTTACAGACAGAAGATCCGTCGCTCCGTTATTTGAAACTCCGATTACAAAGCCCAAATTTTCATTGGTTTCTTTATCATAAATACCCATTCCGACGAGTTCATCAATCAAAAATTCATCTTCATCAAGATTTTCTCTGATAGTTTCTTCATCTGTGAATAAAAGCATACCTTTGTATGGCAGAAGGTCATTTATTGAATCAATGCCGTCAAATTTGACAAGTAAAAAATTTTTATTGGGTCTGCATGAAGTAATATCGAGTTTTTTATAATCATTTCCGTCTTTTAAATAGACACAACTTAAAGACATAAAAAATTCTTGCCGATTTTTAGAATAACCGACTTTTGCTTCACCTTTAATTCCGTGAAAGTTCAGAATCTTACCGACAGAAACATATTTACTCATAATTATTCTTCAGAATCTGACTTTTTAGGTCTTCCTCTTTTTTTCTTTGGTTCGTCCTCGGCAGAAGAAGATTCTTCGGCTTTTTGATTCTTAAATTCTTCAGGAACATCCGGCCTGTCCTGATTCCAACGTTCCATACCCATTTGAGCACGAACAAGACCAATACCGACGTGAACACGCCATTCATCCATCTTTAACTGAGCAGCAATTATTTTGTGGCACCCGATAGGTGGAATAGGTAATAGCGGTTCATAAAGCATTTTGATAGCATTCAACTGATCCGGTGTAATCGCAAGTTTGCGTTTAGGATAAGGTAATTTCGGAAGCATCATTTTCTGGCGTATCAAATTAATCCCGAAAAATACCTTTCTTGGTTCTAAACCGATTTTTTCACCGATAACTTCGTGCGCATCAGGATTTGGCAACGGAAGCATAAGTTTATACAAAAGTTCAATTTGTTCTAATTGCTCCTTGCTTACTAACAATGGCTTAGGTGCCTTATTCCTGTTATTTTGCGGACGCCTGTTGCTATTAAATCTGTTATTTTGCGGGCGTCTGTTGTTAAATCCGCCTTGTTGAGGTCTGTTATTATTGTATCTGTTGTTAAATCCGCCTTGTGGTCGATTGTTGTTATATGGTCTTTGACCTCCTTGACGATTATCTCTGTAACCGCCCTGGTTATATCCGCCCTGACGGTTATCTCTGTATCCGCCCTGACGATTATTGTAATTATTTTGACGAGGTCTGTAATTACCCTGATTATATCCGCCCTGATTATTATATTGGCGAGGCGGACGTCTGTCTTCGTCTTCTCCGCCGGCAGAGTAGCTGCTGTAAAACTGTGGAGCAGATTCATTCTCTGTAGTTTGTGTAGTAAAGTTTTGTTCTTCAGGAGTTTCATTTCCCTGAGAATCAATCATCATATTTTTGTCGGGGTACAAACAATCGGGGCAAATAACCCTTTTAGGATTCTTTGTTTCGAATTCACGACCGCACTTAATGCACTTGTTTACATACATAATAAAAGCCTCTTAATTAAATAAAATAAAAATTACAATAAAATAAAACTTAAAATAAATTTCCTCACAGTATAAATCAATTTAAAAATAAAATTCAACTCTATAATAAAATTGTAACATGTATTTTAAAAAATGTAAAGTCCTATAAATGAATTATATTTCACCTCTTTACAAATTAATTTCAGTTATATATTATTTACTCAAAAAGGAGAAAGAATATGAAAAAGATTGTAATGGGTTTATTGGTAATTTGTACATTATTATTTATGTCAAATGCATCAATGGCTTGTAATTGCGGGTGTGAAAAAACAAAAACCGGAGCAGAAATTGAATGTTCAAAGGATTGTGATTGCGGATGCCAAAATGGTGAAGAATGTAAGTGTGCCAAAGAAAAAGCACAATGCCCTAAAAAAGAATGTTGTAAAAAATGTTCTTGCGGTTGTCAAAACGGTGAAGAATGTAAATGTAAAAAGGAATGTGACAAATCTAAATGTGATAAATCTAAATGCGACAAAGAAAAATCTTTGATTGAAGAAATTAAGTCTTCAACATCTGTTTCAGAAGAAACAACCTGTTCTAAAAAAGAATGCTGCAAGAAATCAAAATGCTGTAAAAAATTTAAAAAATGTAAGAAATCAAAAAAAGATTGTAAAAAAGGTTGTCCGTTGAAAAAAATCATAGAAGAAACAGAAGTTGCAGAATAATAAAAGCTTATATTAAAAGCGGTTGAATAATTTTTCAACCGCTTTTTTATACAATTGTTCTTAAATTTTTTCCTAAAACTTCTGATTCAATACCGAAATGTCTGATTATATCTCTGTTTTCTTCAGCGTTTTCTTTAATAATGACTTTTGTGTCACCTTGTGTGGTTTTAAGCAATATTGTTTTAGGGAGAGAAAACCTAATGTTGTTATTGAAATTTTTTGCAAGAATTTCTCTTACTCTTATTCTGTTTATTTTCCCTGTATAAATTGGGACTCCCTCAGGACTTTTTTGCGGAATAAATATACTTGATTGTGGATGATTTGTATTAATTTGCAAATATAATTTTTCAGGAATCATATTTTTTAAAATCCATTTTGCCCCTGTTATCAAAGGGAATTTCCCGTTTTCATCCGCACTTGCAATCATTTGGCCTTTAATTGTGTTTTCATCTATTCTTTTATAGCTGTATACTCTTTTATTCCCTTTATTATCAGTTATATCGACAATTTTACCGTCATTACATATCAGTTCTTTTTTGGCACCTTTTTCAGTTAATAATAATTGGGTGGTACCGCCATGAGAATTTGTTTTACTAGCAAGTATACTCCCGTCACCATACATCGGACTTACTTTTGTCCATCTTTTATATAGTTTCCCATTACAAAAATTAGGTAAATTTTCGACTTTTATCATTGTAAATCTCCACCAATATATAGATATATCATAACATATACAAATATATATGCAAATTTCGTGTTAAGTAAAATTAAATTTTTTTTAATAAATTTGTAAAACTGCTTGTAACATGTAAAATGTATGCAAGGGATAAATATTAAGGAGGGAATATGAATAAATTTTTGAAAATGGTTTTATCCGTGGCAGTGTTTTGTTTCGCTGCAGTACCTGTAATGGCTTATCCTGATGTAGATGAGAGTTATTGGGCATATCCGCAGATTAATCTTCTTACGGAAAAAGGTGTAATTGTCGGATATCCTGACGGGACTTTTAAACCGGATGAAAATGTAACAAGAGCGGAATTTGCTGCAATGGCTATAAGGGCTTTGGGGCAGGAACATACAAAAGTTGTTCAGCCGGTTCATTTTACTGATATTGATGAAAATCACTGGGCATACTCTGATATTCAGAAAGCTTTGTATTTTGAACTTGTTTCATGCGATAAAAACGGCGAATTGTTCAGACCTGATGATTCAGTGTCAAGAGCAGAGTCATTAACTGTTGCTGTTAATGCTTTGACTACCGAAACAATTACTCCTGCAAAAGCAAAAGAAGTTTTAGAAAAAAAATATATCGATACTCATACAATACCGGAATGGTTCGTGATTCCTGCCGGTAAAGCTGAAATTTTAGGGATGATTGTTGTCATGCCATCTGCTAAAGAGGCGGAACTGGCGGCTGAAAGACCGGCAACAAGAGCTGAAGTTGCTGCAGTATTGTTTAATATGATGGAGCAGGCAAAACTTAATCCGAATGCAAAACTTGCAGAGGCAATGCGTAAGAAAACAGGTGAAGGTTTTGTTATTGAAGATGCAACAGTGCAGGGCAGTATCGGTACAATTCCTGCAGGTACGTTTGTTCCTGTTAAATTAAACAGTTATTTGAGTTCTCAGACGTCTTCAGGCGGAGTTTTGTACACTGCGCGGCTTCCGCAAAACTATGTAACAAAAGAACACTACATTCTTTTGAGAGAAGGTGCAAATCTTAAAGGTCAGGTTCTTGATGTTCAGCCGGGTAAATATTTTGTCAGAAATGGTGTTTTAGTTCTTAAAAATACCCTTGTTACAACAGAAAATGATCAAACTGCACCATTTATCGGTCTTGCTCAGATTAAAAAAGACAGAAATTGGTGGATGAAGTTTGTAAGATGGGCATTTAAAGGTGAAAAATTAGAAGTTATGACAGACGGTGATGTGTATATGAAACTTCTTGAGCCGGTGAAAGTCGATTTGACAAACGGTTGGATATATGAAAACTAATAAATATTTCAAAAGCGGGATTTTGAATCTCGCTTTTTTTGTTAAAAATCAAGTAAAATTTTTGATGAAGATTTTAATAAATCATATGACCATTTGGCAATTACAAACCCTCCAAATATTCCAATCAGCGGATCAAGGAAAGTTAATCCGAGATATTTGCCTAAAAGCAGTGCCCCGATAGCAAGAACAGAAGTCATTGCATCCGCAACAATGTGCAAATATGCGGCTTTGTAGTTTAAATTTTCTTCGTGTTCATCGTGATGATGTTCACAATGTCCGCAATTGCAATGGGAATGGTTATGATTATGTAAAAGATTTTCACCACCCATTATGAATATGCACAATAAATTCACTATCAAACCCAAAACTGCAACCAAAATCGCATCAGAAAACCCGATTGATAACGGATTAAAAAATCTTTCAACAGATTCCCAAATAATACCTAAAGAGGTAAAGCCCAATAATATTGCACTTGTGTAACCGCCAAGGGCATTAAGTTTTTCGGTTTTGT
This sequence comes from uncultured bacterium, assembly GCA_902765655.1. Classification (GTDB taxonomy): domain Bacteria; phylum Cyanobacteriota; class Vampirovibrionia; order Gastranaerophilales; family Gastranaerophilaceae; genus Zag111. Next base: position 18,074 of record CACXAK010000003.1, read on the forward strand.
CTTTATATTTTATTGCGATAAAACATACAAGCAAAGTTATACCAAATGCAAGAACATGTGTTCCCATGTGGAATCCATCGGCAGTCAGAGCCATTGAATGGCTTGTTATTCCGTAATAAATTTCTGCAACCATCATCAAAACGGTTACAATAATTACAGCTATTGTTCGTTTTCGTAAAATTTTGTTATCCATAATTAAGGTCCTTTTGCCTTAATGTTATACCCTGACTAAGTTTTAGTCAAGGGGATAAGTATTTCACAAAAATTAAATAATATGCTACAATGACAACAAATAAGGAGTATTAAATGAGAGAACAATTGCTTGCATTGATTGAAAAAAACAGTCGTATAGGAATTAGTGAACTTGCTGTATTATTGGGCAAAGAAGAAATAGATGTTGCAAATGAAATTAAAAAACTCGAAGAAGAAAGAGTTATTTGCGGTTATCATACATTGATTGACTGGGAAAAAACTTCAATAGAAAAAGTATCAGCAATTATTGAAGTTCGTGTTACATTACAGCGCGGACAGGGCTTTGATAAAATTGCCCAACGGATATATAACTATCCGGAAGTAAAATCAGTTTATCTGATTTCAGGTGGTTTCGATTTGATGGTAACATTAGAAGAAAAATCTCTGAAAGAAATTGCTGCTTTTGTATCCGATAAATTATCAACATTAGATAATGTATTAAGTACAGGAACTCATTTTGTACTAAAAAGATACAAAGAACACGGAACAATTCTGGATGAAGTTAAAGAAGATTCAAGAGAGGTAGTTACCCCGTGAGGAATTTTTTATCCGATAAAGTTACACAAATTCAGCCCTCAGGCATAAGAAAGTTCTTTGATATTGTAAGTGAGATGAAAGATGCAATTTCACTTGGTGTTGGGGAACCGGATTTCGAAACTCCTTGGCATATAAGGGATGAAGGAATTTATGCTTTTGAAAAAGGCAGAACTTTTTATACCTCAAATTCCGGCTTATTGCCGCTAAGAGAAGAAATTTCGAATTATATCCAAAGAACTCAGGGGGTAAAATATAATCCTGCAAACGAAATTCTTGTTACTGTCGGCGGCTCTGAGGCAATAGATATTGGTTTGCGCGCATTGATAAATAACGGTGATGAAGTCATTATTCCTCAGCCGTCTTATGTTTCTTACGCTCCGTGTTCATATCTTGCGGGCGGAAAAAATGTAATAATTAATCTTAAAGCTGAAAATGAATTTCGTCTGACGCCTGATGAACTCAAAAATGCAATTACGCCAAAGACAAAAGTTTTGATTTTGCCATATCCAAACAACCCGACAGGGGCGATTATGGAAAAATCCGATCTTGAAAAAATTGCAAAAATAATAGTTGAACACGACATCTTTGTAATTTCTGATGAAATTTATTCGGAATTAACTTATAAGGGGAAGCATGTATCAATTATAAGTTTTGAAGGGATGAGAGAGCGCACATTGCTTATCAATGGATTTTCAAAGAGTTATGCAATGACAGGATGGCGGCTTGGTTATTGCTGCGGACCTGATTGGCTGATAAAACAAATGACAAAAATTCATCAGTATGCCATTATGTGTGCGCCTACAATCAGTCAGTATGCGGCAGTTGAGGCGCTTAAAAACGGTGATGAAGATGTAAAAATGATGCGTGAATCATATAATCAGCGCAGAAGATTTTTAATTGATTCATTCAAAAAAATGGGGTTAGAGTGTTTTGAACCATATGGTGCGTTTTATGTGTTCCCTTGTATAAAAGAATTCGGTATGACAAGTGAAGAATTTGCAACAAAATTCTTGCAGGAAGAAAAAGTTGCTGCTGTTCCCGGTACGGCTTTTGGCGACAGCGGAGAAGGATATTTGAGAATTTCTTACGCATATTCACTTGAAAAACTCAAAATCGCAATGGAACGTCTTGAAAGATTTGTAAACAAATTAAGAAAATAATTATCCCAATAAAATAAGACTTAACCAGATAAATAAAATCCCTGACATAATCCCGACGATTGACAAGTGCCAATTGCCGTATTCTTTTGCAAGCGGTAACAAGGTATCAAATGAAATGTATGTCATTATTCCCGCAACCCCTGCCATTAAAATTCCAACCATAACGTGCGGTAAAAATAATCCGAATATAAACATTCCGACTAATGCGCCAATGGGTTCAGTTATACCTGATAATGCTGCATACAGCATTGCGTAACGTTTTTTGCCTGTAACGTGATAAATAGGAAGAGCAACAGCTATACCCTCAGGGATGTTGTGAATTGCAATAGCCAAAGCAACAGAAATCCCTAATGTAATATTTTGGGTGGTTGTTAAAAATGTAGCCATACCTTCAGGGAAATTGTGAACACAAATTGCAATTGCCGTCATTAATCCTGCACGTTTTAATTTATAATGCTTGTAACCGTCATTTTCTTCAGGGGCATCAGGATCTAAAAGTTCTTTTGTATCAACGTGGTCCGGTAAAAAATAGTCAATGGCAATTGATATAATTAAACCTCCAATAAACCCGGCAAATACAAGCCATTCAAAGCTGTGAGGGAAATTTATTTTTAATAAATCTTTTGCCCCCGGCAAAATATCCATAAAAGATATAAAAATCATTACACCGGCACTGAAACCAAGTCCCAAAGAAAGAGTTTTCAAGTTGTCTTTTTTTGTAACAAATGCAATGATACCACCGATTGCGGTAGTCAAACCCGCAAGCATAGTCAAACTGAAAGCTATTGCAAAATTGTTTGGTATAATCATTTAGTGTAAATCCTTTGCAAATTTATTTTAGCACAAAAGATTTTTAAAAAATCAATGCAAATTTTATTATTTAAAAATACAGGTAATTATAACTTCTTTATTGTTGGTTCTTGATTCATTAACAGCATCTTCTGCGGATAACGGAACCATATGCCCGTCATCAATAATACCTTTTACAGAGCATTTGACTGATTGTTCTTCATCATTATTTGTGTATACTTTTTGTTCGAGCTGGGTAATTCTTTCAGTAAGTTTTATTATTTCATTTGAATTCCCGTTATCATTATTTGTTTCCTGATTATTTCCTTCAGAATTTCCAATGGCAGGTGCAATATCTGTTTCCTTATCAGTATTTATCAGGTTTGGGGTAGCAATTCCATTACGTTCCTGCATTTTTTTTGCTGCAACATCTTTTGTATTAG
>CACXAK010000004.1 GCA_902765655.1 uncultured bacterium
TGTTCGTAATATTCTTTTTTAGCTTTTTCATTGTTTTCTTTTTGTTCTTTTTTAATTTCTTTTTGTAATTGTTTTTCAAGCTTTTTTTCTTGTTTTTTCTCTTCTTTTGTTTTATAAATTTCACCTTTTACAATTTTTTGATTTACATAAATTTCACTATTCTCCTGAGCTATTTGTGTTTCAGGATCTTTCGTTAATTCTTTATTTTTTGGATGTCTTAAACTAACCAATTTATCAAAATCAGGAGATAAACTTAAATCAAAGTGAAATCTTCCGGTTTTGCTATGTTCTTCATGTCCGTTATGCATAAGCGGGAAGCCCCAAGCCATTCTTAAATTTACATCTCCGGGAAGATTTACTTTTAAACCAAAACCAATACTTGCCAAAAAGTCATCAGAATTGTATCCTTCACTTCCTCCTCCGGAACCTTTGTATGGAAATACTCCTGCGTGATCTGCAAATACAAAACCTTTTAAATAATTGCCAATAAATGGTGTCGGTTCATTTGGTCTCTTTTTCGTATAAATTGCCCTTGGACCTATCGGGAACATTACTTCTGAACTTACTAAATATCCGCTTCTTCCGATTAAAAGACCTTCTGAATATCCTCTTACTGTCATTGCTCCGCCTGCAATGAATTGATCAAGATAGGGTACAATGTCTTTCGGTATGAACTGGTAGTTTCCTCTGAAAGTTCCGACTACGCCATGTCCAAAATCGTGAAGTCTTAAAGCTGCACCGTCTAATTTCAGATAATTTGAATTTTTGTCAAATAATGGGAAAGAATATCCGACATTTTGGTTTAAATACCATATACCTCTTTTCGTATCATAACGATACGATAAACCGGTTGTTGCAGTTGTAATTTTATCATGATATAAATCTTTGCCATCAAAACTTGTGGCTGCATGTTTATATGAAATTGATGTTGTGCTGGATAATTCTGTCCATGGTTTTCTTATAATCGGTTGGGTAAAATACAAAGAATAAGTTTGTGAACGGCTTTTTATGTTGAAGATTTCATATGGCCCGTTGCCTATTTTGGAATTGCTTGAAGAAAATGTAAATCCGATTCTGCCATCTTTTTTGTTAACAGGGAAATTGTAATCAGCAAATGGTGTTATTGAATTTTTACTTGCATAAGTTCCTACAGTAAGCGGGTCTCTGTGTTTGGTTAAGCTATCATATTTTAAAATCAAACCGCCGCGGACTTTGCCGGTGGAATCTCTGCCATAATTATCCATCATTGCAGTAATATGAAAAGGAAAATTTTCCTTTGCTAGAATGCTTACATCAGTTTTTCCTATTTCTGATTTGCTTGCCCCCAAAGAACCGGTTATTTGTATTCCCGGGTTATATCTGTTGAATGTAACCATTGAACGTTCAAGATTTTGGATATTAAAAATTTCATCTTCCTGCAAATTCAATCTATCTGTAATATATTTTGATTTTGTATATTTATTATTTAATACAATAACATCACCAACTCGACCTTCAACCAGTTTAATCTTTACAACTCCACCCTCTATTATTTGTTCGGGAATAAAAGCCCGAGCTGTAATAAAACCTTGACTTGCATAAAGTTTATTAATTCTGGCAACAATTTCTTTTAATTTTTCATAAGTTAGAGTTTGCTGAGTGTAATCTTTTAAAATATTTTCAATTTCTTCTTCAGTTAAAATTTGAGAAGGTGAAACTTCAATCTTTTCAACATAAACACCGTTTACTGCATAATCTTGCGAATTAGGTCTTATATTTGGCGCTTTCTTTTCAAGCTCATCTTTTTCAGCCTCTCCACTTTCTTTTCGTTCTTCAAATTTTTTAAAATCTTCTTTTACTTGCTCCTCAATCATCTGTTGTTTAATTAGATCTAAATTGTGCGCATCAATTGAGCCTGCTTGTGGTATTGCACCCGTAGGAATGTCAGGTGCAGCATAAGCAGTTAGTGAAATCGCAGACAAGCATACTGTTAATAAAATCTTTTTCATTATATCCCTATTTCCCAATTTGCTAATATGAAAATAACATGAAAAATTTTAAATTTACAATATTTTTTATAATAAATTAAAATTAAATTTAATAAAAATTTCTCCAAAAAATAAAATCTTATTGAGTTGCGAAAATGCAATGATAATCTGTTTTTTAAATATTATAACATTTGTAAAATTTTGTAAAGAAAATAATATTTTTCTGTTAAATTTAAAATTTTTAATTGTTAAAATTATAAGGAAATACTTATCTTTGGAAATATTTAAGAATAATAATATGGCGAATAATTCGGTACAAAAAATTACGGCAGCTATTATATGCGCAAACATGCTTATATTTGGAATGCCTGCAAGTGTTATTGCGACAGAAATATCAGGCGTGACTCCGACCGGAAATGTTTATAATATAGAAGGTGACAAATTCTCCGGCTCTACACAATTTCGTCAATATGATAAATTTAATTTATCGCAAGGTGATATCGCAAACCTGATATATAAAAACGGATATGATAAATTTGTAAACCTTGTAGATAATCAGGTTGTGATTAACGGTATTGTTAACACAATGCGTAATAACAATTTTTATAACGGACATGCTATCTTTGTATCTCCTAACGGTATGGTAATCGGCGCATCAGGAATTCTGAATGTCGGTTCTCTAACAATGATGGCTCCTTCTCAAAATGCCTATAAAAATTTCCTAAATAATTATGCAAATAATCTTTCCGATTATGAATTTGATTTAACTAAAGAAAACTACAAAAGTCTTATAACTAATTCCTCAGGAGATATCATAATAAACGGTCAAATATATGCCCGCAATGATGTAAATGCCTATGGAAGAAGAATTTTAACCAATGTAAATCCGGAAGATATTTTATCTTCGGCAAATGCTTCGCCTAAAATTGTCGCAGGTATACAAGATAAAGACAATGTAATTACAAAAGCTGACGAAGCTGAAGCTTTGTTTAATTCTCTTGTTTTAAATGATACTAAAGATGCAGAATCATTAGGATTAAAAGATGGTAAAATTGCGCTTATTACTAATAAAGCAAACGAAGAAATTTTAACAAAAGAATCGGTGACTGATTCCGCCAATATTACAACGACTATTAACACTACAACAGGTCTTAAAACCGTAAAAACACAAAACAACTCATCTGATAGCGGATCAGAAAATGACAATTCGGATAATAATGCTGAAACAGCATATTCAATAGATAAAACTTATAGTAAATCCTCATTATCAGGGAATGAATCATTAATCAGTATCAATGATGCAACAATTGTAGCTAATGATATAGAACTTGAAGCGAATGCAAATTCTGTAAAAGAAGTGAATGAAGATACCATAAAATCATATAATGATGCATTAAATGCTTCTCAAAATAACAGTAACAATAATACCCCTGATGATGATTCCAAAAAAGATGAAACAACAAATTTGATTATTCATAAAAGCTTTAACGGAGTATCTCCTGAAGCAAAAGCAAGCGTAAAAATATCAAATTCAAAAATCATAGGCGATGAGGTTAATATAAAAGCAAATGCTTCATCTGAAACAGAAACCTATATCCAACTTTTAGATACAGTTTACGATAAATGGGTTGGAATAGAGCTTCAAAAATTGTTTATAAAATTTTTAAGGGGTGAAATTATTACTTTACCATCCTGGCTAACTGAAGCAATGGAAAAGGGTGAAAAATATGCAGGTATTCCTTTAAATACTATGTATGAAAATGTAAAGGCAATGCCAAAAGAAGCTGTCGATGCAATTTACAAGCAAAATCCGGCAGGCGAATTCTTTAGTGAAGATGTATATACATATTTTGATGGAGCAAGAGCAGCATCTAACATAGAAATTATTAATTCTGAAATAACGGGAAAAAGTTCTGTTAACATTACTTCTAATGCAAATGCCGTAACAAAAATTTCAACCGGAGAACTTGATTCGTTACCGATGTTTTTATATGGATTTGGCGCAAAAACAGATTCAAATATAAATGTTTCCGGTTCAAAAATATTAACAACAGATGAAAAGAGTACTGTTGATATTAATGCTTTGTCAACTATTGAAAATGAATTAAATTATGATAGTTCTAATTTCCTTGCTATATCTGAAAAATCAAATAAAGAAACAGCACCTGAAACAGCATCAGATAATATAAAAAAACAAATAGCAGATGATCTAAACAAAAAAACTGAAGATGCCAATAAAGAAGACGAAAAGAAAGAACAGGGTTACAGTAATAGCGGTGGCATATATTCATCTGATACAGATTCTGATAAATCAAAATCAGCAGAAGATAATGACAAATCTGATAATAATAAAACCTCTGATGATAACATTCAATCTGACAGTACATCAGATAAAGAGGGGGCAGATTCTCAAGATAGTTCGGATGATAATGATAAAGAGGGCTCAGGTGATAATGATAAAGACGATTCCACCGATAGTGATAAAGACAAAGATAAAGATGAAGGCGGTACACAAAATACCGTATCTGCATATAACATAGCTCTTTTGAATAATTCAATTATTTCTGATACCGGTGTAAATATTGAAAATTCCGAAATTGAAGCAAGTAATGTTAATGTAAGAGCAGTTTCATTTAATAAAAGTGAAACAGAAGTTAAAAATGTTTCTTATGTTGGCAAGGATTCGGAACATACAGGTATTGCAGCTGGTATGACAATAAACCACACAAAAACAAATTCAAATGTTAATGTTGTAGGTTCAAAAATAACAACAAAATATGCTAATGCAGATATTGAAACTAAAAAAGATGAAAACGGCAATGCTGTCAAGGATGATGACGGTAATGAAGTAAAAGAAGTAAAATCAACATACGGAAATGCGCGCTTTGTTGCGCAAAATATCAATCAAATATCAAATAGCGTTGAAACAGAAGTTAAAGCAAAAGATCAATCCTCTAAATATGAATCAAAGAGTATTACTGATTATGATAAAAGTACAGGTGCTGCTATATACAGTTGGTTAAACAAAAAACTTTTATCTAAAGTGCAGGATAAAATGTCCGCAACTCTTGATAAATTAAACCTTGAAATGTCAGGCAGTGCTGTTTGGAATAATGAGAATAATACAGCATCTTCTGTTATAGGCAATTCAATTATAAATGCGACAACGGTTGACGTATCATCAAATATTATTGACTTTACAACTAATAGTGTAGCTGCAGAAGCTGGTGCAAGCAATAAATTCAGCGCAGGTGCTGCGGTTATTGTAAATGATCAGAAAAATACTTCAACTGCAGAAATAAAAGATGGCGCAAAAATAACTGCAACTGATTCTGTTAAAGTAAATTCTACAACTCAGTTGCCTATGAATCCGATGGAATTAAAAATCGGAAGAGAAGTAGGGGAAGGTTCAACTGCAAAAGAGCTTTCTCTCGGGGTAAACTTTGATGCCGGCGATAATTTGTGGGATGCAGAGTTCTTACACACCGAGCTTAAAGATTTATTGAATCCTGATACCATAAAAAATGTTGGTGCTTCTCTCAAAAAACCAAAAGAATTTTTTGGCGAAACCGAATTAAGTTTGGAAGGGTTATTTAATAATCTTGCAAAAGCTGAAGGTGCAGGAACTACTGCTGCAATTGCCGGAAGTGTTGTAGTGAATTCTATTGTAAATAACACTACGGCAGTAATTGATAAAAATGCCCAGGTTACTATGACCGGAGATATTAAAGGTTTAGACGGTAAAGGACATGATTTAGAAGGTAACCTTATAACCAGAGAATTAAATGTTAATGCTGCAAATTCTGTTATAAATTATAACGGTGCAGGGAAAGTAGATTTCTTAATTGAAGAAATAAACAGTTATATTGCAAAATTAAAAGATAAAAATGACAAAACTGAAGATGAAGCGGAAGAAGCTGCAAAAGTAGGTCTGGGCGGAAGTGTTATGGTAAATCATTTTACTAATAATGCAACCGCAAAAATTGATAATGCAATAATTAATATAGAAGACGGGGATTTAAATGTCCAATCTGCACAGGAAGAAGCCTATGTAAATGCACTTGTAACAGGCGGCAGTGCCGGTACATTTGTATTAGAAGGCAGTGTAAATGTTCAGAATGTTGACGGTAAAACACAAAGCTATATCGTAAACAGTGATAAAATTAGTGCCACAAATGTTAATGTTAATGCAGGCAAAGCAACTATTCAAACAAAAAAATCGGGCAAAGATGATCCGATAGAAATTGATGAAGATACAAATGAATTAAGCACTAATGATGAAAGAGATGTTAAAGACAGACTTATTAATATAAATATATTAGGTGTAAATGCAACACAAAAAGGAACATCCGAAAATAGCAATCAACAATCATCTTCAGGGGCATCTGTCGGTGTAAGCGTAAATGTTACAAACACAACAAAAGAAGTAAATGCATATATAGATAATTCTACTATTAATGCAGAAGAAGAAGTAAATGTAAATGCTGATACGCAGTCAAGAAAGGTTGATGTTCTTTTAGCAGCTGCAAGTGCTGGCGGCGTCGATATGAAAGAAGCTAAAGAACAAGCTAAGGAAGAAAAAGAAGCTAAGGAACAGGCAAAAGAAGACAAAGACAATAAAGATGAACCAAAAGACAAAGATAAGGACAAAGATTCTCAAAGCTCTGAAAAACCATCTGATAGTGAAAATACACCAGAATCTGATTCTTCAAATACAAATACTAAAAAACAAAAAAATGTCGGCAACTGGATGGATATGTTGGATGAAGCAGGTGATGATGAAGAAGATGTTATGAATTTGAATGATTTATTCAAAGAAAATGACGCATCTGAACAAGCCCAAACATCCGTAAAAAAAGAATCAACTACCAGTGCGATAAAAACCGCAGATAAAACAGTAGATAAAGACGGTAAGCAACAAGATGCAAAAAATGAAAATGCTAAAGAAGGTGACAAGAGTAATACTGATGCGCTTACCGGTAACAAGGACAGTAAACTTGAAGGCGATTCAAATGAAAAAGCAGATACAAAAACTGCATCAAGTAACTTCTCACTTGCTGCTGCAGGTTCAATAGATATTACTGCAGATAAAACAAAAACGAATGCAAAAGTTACAAATTCAACCATAAATACCGGCAAAAAAGCTGAAGTATCTTCAGGCAATGATACATTAGTTGTTGATGTTAACGGCGGATTTGCAAAAGCAGGCAATGTAGCAGTCGGTGCTGGTGTAAATATTTATCGTAATTTATCTGAAACTAAATCACTTGTAGAAAATTCAACAGTCAATTTTACGGATAAAGATGCGGAAGGTCTTGATGTAAAATCAAATTTTGATTCTGATTTAGTTGACGTGACAGCAGGTATAGGTGCGGCAACCGGAAGTGATAACAAAGCAAAAATAGGAGTTGGCGGTTCATTTGGCTGGAATACTCTAAAAAATAAAGTTTCATCGGTAATCAATAAATCAACTGTTAACAGAGAAGAAAATGCTGGAAATCCTGATGTTAATGTAAGTGCAACTGACGATTCTTACATTTGGAATATAACAGGCGGTGTTGCTTATGCCGGAACAAGCAAAGATAATAATAATGCTTCAGAAAATGAAAAGAACAATGCAACAGGTGTTGGTGCAGGTATTGCGGCATCAGTAGATTACAGTGCAAAGGATGTAAAAGCGGAAATAACCGACAGCACTTTGACTGATGTAAAAGATGTTAAAGTAAATGCAGATTTAAAACAAGACTTCCATACTGTTGCTATTGCAGCGGCTGTAGCAAATACTGATTCTTCTGCTTACACCTTTGATGGTGCTGTTAATACGGAAGTAAATACAAATATGGTAACCGCAAGAGTCGGTCAAGGTTATACATACGATGATAAGGGCAATGTTGTTAAAGATAAAGACGGCAACATTGTTAAAACCGGAATTGGTACAACAATAAAATCAACAGGTGATGTTGAAGTAAATGCAGTTGAAACAGTCAGAAATTTAAGCATTGCAGGTGGTTTAAATGCTTCTACTTCAAACTCCGGTGTTGGTGTTGGTATCGGTGCCGTTGTAAATGTTAACAACTCTGATGTAACAGCAGAAACAGATAAAGCCACGATTGAACATTCAAAATCTATAAATATTAATGCTAAAGAAGATGAAGATTTAACTTTTGTTGCTGTTAATTTTGGCTTCCAGAAAGGCAGTGGTCACTCAATAAATGTAAACGGAGTTGCAAATGTATTTTTATCAGATGTAGTAGCTCAGGCAATTAATAATTCAGTATTAAAAGCGGAAGAAGATGTTGCAATTCAATCAAAATACTTCAATAATCTTTGGGGGGTTACTGCCGCAGTAGCAGTTTCAAAAGACGGAGCGGCAGCTTCTGCAAATTTAATTGCAGATGTATATAATAATCACGTGACTTCATTACTTGAAAAAGGTTCAACAATTGATGCAAATGGTGATGTTACCGTAAAATCTATTGCAGTTGAAGAAATGACCATATTCCCTATTGGAGTTTCGGTTTCAGGTAATAGTGCGGCAGTAGCTGCAAATATTAATGCAAATGTTATTGTGGATACAATTACTGCTCAGGTATTGGGTGAAATAGTTAACAGCGGCAGTGTTCTTGTTAAGGCTCAAGATACTACAAGCATTTTGACAAGAGGCGGCACTCTTGCATTAACATTCGGTGATGCTGCTATCGGTGGTGATGTCAATGTTGATGTAATTAATAAAAATGTAACAGCTGAAATTAAAGATACAACAGTTAATTCTACAGGTAAAGTTGAAGTTCTTGCAAAAAGCATTAACTCTATGGGCGGAACAATACATGAAGATGAAAACGAAAAAGATAAAGATATAAGAAGAGAAAATTATACGTTCAGTGTTGGAACTCTTGACGATGCTAAGCATTTTACAGACAAAACAGGTGAAGAAGATGCAAAAGATGATGAAGGAAATATAATTTATGAAGATGGAAAGCCTAAAAAGCTTGCTAAATATGATAATGAAGATAAATTTAAAGATTGGAACATGTTCTATGATTTGGGTGTAAGCTCAAAAGCTGCAGTTTCCGGTGTAATTGTTGTTAAGGTTATTGACGATACAGTTAAAGCTTATGTTACCGATTCTAATATCAATGCAAATTCGCTAAATGTAGATGCAATTTCAGGTACAGTTGCAAATGCTATTATGGGAAGAATTAATGTCGGTGGTAGTGCGGCAGTAGGTGCTAATATCTTTGTTATGAGCGGTACATCAACTGTTGAAGCTCAAATCACGGATGATTACTATTCAAATGGCAAAAATAATATAAACATTGCTAATGATACGACTGTTCAGGCAAATGCAGAAAAGAAATCAACTCTTATTACAGTTGGCGGAGCTGCTGCAGGTACTGCTTCAGTAAACGGTGCAGCTGTTGCTAATGTTATAAATGATACCGTAACGTCTAAAATTGGTGACGGTGTAAATGTAAATACAGGTTCGTTAAATGTTGCTGCTGATAGTGATAATGATTTAAAAGGCTTGGTTGTGAATGTCGGGGCTGCAGGAACTGCTGCTGTGGGTGCGGTTGTTTATGTTAATAAACAAAATACAACTAATACTGCTCAAATAGGGGAGTTAGGTAAATCGCCTGCAATAATAAAAGCAATTAACGATATTAGTGTAAAAGCAAATGCTGATGATGAATTTTCAGCGCTTCTTGTAAATGTATCGGCTTCAGGTACAGCTTCAGTTGCAGGTACTGCTTTAGTTAATGTTATAGATTCAACTGTTAATTCACGTATATATAATTCAAATATTGTAAGTGAACAAGGTAAAGTTGATGTTATAGCTGATAGAGGTTATAACAGAGATGATATCTTAAATGAAAACAAAATAAGAAGCTGGTTTAAAAATACAAATGCATATAGCAAGCAATATGATAAAAATAAATCACAAGAAGATAATAAGTCAGAAGGCATTGATATTAAAAAAGATATAACCGAAAACTCTAATTTTAAACCGAAAGTTGGTATAATAAGTGCTGCCGGTTCAGGTGTTGCAGCTGTTACAGCTACAGTTGTTGTAAATGATATGGAAGGACACATAAAATCTGAAGTTAAAGATTCCGAGGTGTCAACTAAAGACGGTTTAAATCTTGGAGCAAATCAAACCTTTGCGAATTATGATGCGGTTGCGGCAGTTTCAGCCGCAGGTAATGCTGCAGTAAATGCAACCGGTGTAATAAATGTTCTTGAAGATGATGTAGTTGCACAATTAGATAATACAAAAGTTACAAAAGGCGGAGCCAATGTTGACTCAACATCACAAATGAAATTAAATCAATTAGTTATATCAGGACAAATTGCTGCAACAGGGGCATCTGTGGGTGTATCAGTTGATGTAAATAAACTTAATGATAATGTTTATGCGTATGTTACAAACGGTTCTGAAATCAAAGACGGTACAAGCGTTAATGCTGAACATGCCGTCGAAATTAATAATGTATTATTATCTGCATCGGGTGCAGGTGTTGGGGCTGCAATAGGTGTGGTTCCGGTTGTTAACAAATATACAGGTACTACAACAGCAGAAATTAATGGTAATTCTATTGTAAATGACGGAGCTGTTACTATAAATGCTTTTGATAATATAGATAATTTTTCTGCAATTGCGGGTTTATCTATCGCAGGGGTCGGTGCGAGTGTAAACGGTTATGTAATAACAAATGTTTATGATAATACTGTTAATGCAGGTATAAAGGGATTAAATCTTAACACACAAAATGATATAAATATTTCATCTGCTTCTGTAGTGGATAGCGAAAATGCACTTTTATCATTTAGTGCTGTCGGTACAGGTGCCGGTGTAAATGCAAATGTAATCGTTAATGATGTTGAATCTCATATAAACTCATATATTGAGGATAGTATCGTTAAACAGGCCGGCAAAATTACTTTAACTGCAAATAAAAAGAAAGACGGTACTCTTTATCAGGATAAAATACACAATTTGACAGGCAGTGCAGGTTTAGGTGGTATTGGTGCGGCTGTTGTAACTAACATGATATTTAATATATACAACAATACAACCCAAAGTTATGTACAGAATACGGATATTGAACATGCTGACAGTTTAACTGTTGAAGCCCATGGCGATAAAAAGTTTACTGAAAATAACTATGGTGCAACTGCAGCAGCTATAGGGGCAGCAGTTGTTGTCGATGCTGTAGTTGACCAAGTTGAATCAACAACACATGCATACATAAAGGCAAATAACAATAAAAATGTTAATATCGACGGTGCGATTAATGTTATAGCAGATGATAGAGTTATATCTGCATCCGATATGGGATTTGTGGCTTTTGCGGGGGTAGGTGGAGCTGCCGGTGCTAATGTTAATGTAAGTAATTATAACGAAGCTGTTGTTAGTGAAATATTAACTGAAGGAAATAGCAAAGTTACAGCAGGAAGTATAAATTTAACTTCAAATGCCATATATGCGCTTAAAAATACTATTACAGGTGCTGCCGGTGGTTTTGGTGCTATCGCGGGTGATGTTTCAGTTATTCAGCTGGGCAAAAGAGAGGTCTTAGATACAAAAGAAAGAAATGATTCTGGTATAAATAAGTCACTCGACACAGTAAAAAAAGGTTATGATGATGCTGTTTCAATTGACTTACGCAATAAACAGAAAGAAGAAGAAAATAATCCGGGTACAAAAGTAGTAACAGCAGAAGATATAGCTAAAGCAGATAAAGAGAAAAATAAATTAAATTTGGCAAGTTCATCATCTGACGGAACAGGCGCTATTACAAGAATAAACGGTAATGTAGAAACTAAAGGCGATATAACATTAAATGCTAAAACAGGTTTAAAAGGTATAAAAGAAATAGATAAAGATGGTAATGTCACATTATCCGATACTTTAACCTTTGACAATACAAATCTGCTTGTTGGTGTAGCTGCAGCAGGTGTAGGTGTTAAATTAATAGATTTTTCAAATCAGACAAATGCTGAAATCGCAGGTGGAACTGTCAAGGCTGACGGAAATATAAATATCAATTCCGAGTCAACAAACGATGTAAAAATAACTAACAATGAATTTACAGCGGCAGGCGGACGCATAGGCGGTGCAGTTGGTATTTATGATAATAAATCATATACAAATGCAAAAATTGAAAATTCTGATGTAACTGCAAATAATGTTAATATCAATGCAAAATCATCTAATAAAGCAGATGTGCTTAGTCAATCTAAAACAGTAGCAGGTCTCAGTGCTTCTGTTGCTATTGCGAAAACAAAGGATGACAGTACAACAAATGCAATTATTACAGGAAATACAAATATTACAACAAAAGCAGTTGAAGGGGATGATAATTCAGGCAAGTTAAATCTTCATGCGACAGGTGATTCTGTTCTAAAAACAAACCTACAATCAAATACTTTGGCATTCGTAAGCACTGCGTATATGAATGGCGAAACTAAAGCAAATTCTAAAACGAATGCAATTATTAAAGATGTAAATGGTAACATTAATGTTGCAGGATTAAATTTTGTATCTGATTCAAACGGTTTAAGTTCAACTGCGATATCAAATGCTACAACTGTATCAGGTTTTAGTGTTGATGTAAATAGTACCGGCTCAAATATGACAGCAACAATGCAGTCGGGTATTGATAGCCAAGAAAACGGTCTTGTAATAAATAATAGCGGTAAAACATCAATTATATCAGGTGTAAGTGCAAAAGATAACACTAAAGGTGCAGATGTGTCAGCTAATGCTTATATTGAAAATCATGATTTTCACCTTGCTGGTGGCGGCGGAGTAGATGCAAAAGCCGTAAATGATGTTAAGGTAAATTCTATAATGAATTCAGCTGAGCATAATGCTGACTCACTTGAAATGATTGCTAAAGTAAATGAAACTGCAAAAGCGGATGTTTCAAATACATCCGGCGGATTGTTTGATATTAGTGTTACAAAACTTACAGCCGATGCAAAAGGTAACGTTGGAGTCAGTGTTGCAGGTAAAAATACTATTAAAAATAAAGCAAAAATTGATGTTAATAGCAATGTAACAAGCGATACAAGTGTAGCTTCTGCATCATACGGTTTTGCAACAGGTTCAGGTACACATTTAACATCTAACCTTGAATCAAATACAATCCTTAATGTTGGTGGTGAATTAAACGCTAAAGAAGTAGAAATTAATTCTAATACAAACAGAATGTCAAAAGTTGACTATTCTTCTTCTCAGGGTGGTGCTGTATCTATAGGTGCAGCAACGGTTAAGAATGACGCATCCGGTAAATCCGAAGTTAATCTGGTGAATTATACTTCATCAACTGATTATGACAATATAATTACAATAAATAATTCGTCAACTAATATACAAGATACTGTTTCAAGCAGTATTTCCGGAGGCGCTGTGACGGCTGATTCTACAAGTATTTCCGGAGTCCTAAATTCTATTACTTATACTAATATAAAAGATTCAGATATTAAAACTGCGAATGATATAAATATTAACGTTAATAATACAAATGTTGTAAATGATTCTGCTACGGCTAAAACTTATGGAATTATTGCAATAACATCAAATGATGTATCACATACTTATTCTTCCTGTTCTGAAATAAATATAATTAATTCAGAGCTTAGTTCATCAAAAAATATTAATCTTACTGCAAATTCGGGTGTCTCAAACGGCTTTACTGTTGCAAGTGACGGATATGTGCACTATGCAGGTCAATCCGGCGCTTTTGATGCGAAAGAGTTGGTTTCCGTAAATAATACCCTTAATGAAAATAATTCTATAAATCTGCAAAATTCTACAGTTAAAGCAGAAGATACAGTTACAATTGCAATGAAAGGAAATTCAAACTTTAATCAACAAGTTGGCGGTGAAGCACGAGGTTTTGCAGGAAGTGCTCATAATTTGAGTACATTAACACTAAATAATAATAATACTCTGAACATTGATGCAGATTCAACGGTTTCGTCTGTTAATAAAACAAGAATTGATTTAGATTCAAATAATACATTATCAACACGTGCAGAATCAGATTCATACTCTTTTGGAGGTAGAGATGCAGAAGCACATTCTAATTTATATACCACTATTACCAATGAAATTAATAACAGTGGTTCAATTGAATCTGACAATCTTGTTGATATAAACTTTATGAACAACTCAGAAAACAATTTGAATCAATATACGTATACTGCGGCTCATGCTGTTATTCCAACCACAACAAATGTGGGGACTTTAAGAAAAATAGTTAATAATGCTGTAAATATTCTTTCCGGTGCAAAAATTGCATCGAAAAAGGATGTCGATATAGATTACAGAGCTTCAGGTCCGATAGAAAATTTAAGTTCTGTATTGGAAAATATACACCAATATTATATTGCATTTGGATATACTACTAATACAAAATCAGAAAATAAATATTCAGATCATAATCCGAGTTTGAAATTAGATGGTGATATCATAGCAGGTCAGGGAAATAACAGATACATGAAAATTTCTTCTGATGGAAAAATTGATTTTCAAAAAGGATTCAGTTCTCAGGAATATATACTTTCAGACGGTGATCCAGCTGATGGAGAAGCTCTTCAAAATAACACAGTAAAATTTTTGGAAAACAAAATTTCTGAATTAAATAAGAGAATTGAAGAACTTGAAAACAATATAGATAAAGGCAATGTTATAATTAGTGAGATATCGTCATTAATTTCAGATGCGAATGCAATGTTAGATGAGATAAATTCACTTGATCTTAAAACAGAAGACGAATTCAATGCATTAATTTTGGATTACTATAAAAACACAGTAAAACAGGCGTTGATAGATAATGGAGATGTAGATAGTAGTGGCAATGTATCTTTAGATTATGAAACTATTATCAATGCTTATGCTGCATATATAGTCGGTTTGGATACTCAACCAAATGCGGATACTCCGGTGGTGTTGCCTACAATAACAGAATTTTTGAATAGTCATGATACATACAAGAATTTAACAGAAGCTCAAAAATTAATATTCCAAAATAATTTCAATGCAGTTAAAGACAAAATATCCTATACTCCAAAAGGGGAATTCACAATATTTGACGAAAAATATATGCTGACGCAAAATATAACAATAAAAGATGATTCATTACCTTCAGGTGAAATTACACTTAATGAAAAGGATATGTTGAATTTAATTATTTATGCATTTCAAGAATATATGGCTGAGTGCACACAAAACAAAGAAGATAGTATTCGTGTAAAAGATTCATTAGCCAGACAGAAAAATATTTTAAATGAAAATTTAGATATGATAGACATAAAAGAATATGACAATACATACTCTGTTTTGTTTGGGGATATCATTTCTGAAACATCAGGCATTAATATAAGTGGTATGTCTGAAAACAATATAAAAGGAAGTGGCAATTTCAATGTAGAAAGTTCTGCTCTTACGGTAGATAATTATTCAACAAGAAGTCTTATATTTAATACAATTAATTTTGGTACAGAGGACGAAGTTAACGGTCTGGTTATCAATGGAAAAGGATATTCTGACTACTTAAACAATGATAACATGTTAATTGGTTCTGAAACCGGTGTAAAATACATAAGTAACGGAATTGGTGGAAATGGTGATATCAAGATTACTAATTATTATGATATTTTAAACCCGTTTGCAAGTACCCTTGACATTCCAAACAATATCAAAAAATCAGATATAACGGTGCAAGGTCCAATATCAACAAGCGGAAAACTTGATATATATAATGAAAGCGGAGATATAAAATTGCTAGCTGATTTGAATTCCAGCAGGAAACATTTGGTATCTGTGAATGGAGATATTCAAATCATCGCTGACGAAAAATTTTCTATGAAGGATAATAACGATACTTTATTTGCAGGTAACTCTTTGATTATAAATGCAAATGAAGCAAATATAAAAGGTAATCTATCAGCAGGATATAAAGAAAGAAAACTTGTAATAACTGATAATATGCTGGAAAATCTTGTTCTTGATCCGACAACCGGTGAAACTAATATGATTGATCTTGGCGCTACACCATATTTAGGAGATGCAAACGGTAATAATATTAAAGCTATATATAAAGACGGTCAAATATATTTATTTGGAATAAAGGATTCTTTAGGGGATGTCAAAATGGACTTCCGGGCTGGCACTGTTACAGCGCATGTTTCAACAAAAGAAGGGGCAAGTGCCATTAATATAATCAATAATACAGATAAAGTCTTGAATGTTTCAAATATTGTAAATGTTTCAAGTTCAGGTAAATTGTATAAAGAAGGATCTGCAAATTATAACGGAATTAATCATGACCCTTGGAATCTGGGAATAGATAGTAATACTGCTAATATTCAATCAAATGGAGGTATTAATTTCAATTCAGCTATTGTCAATTCAGGGGACATAAATATATCAAATAAGAATGGAGATATAACAATATTTAAAGACATAAATGCATATTCCGGTAATATAAATGTTTCTCAAGCCAATGGAAACATATTAAACGGAGTTATTGATGATACAATATCAAATCATATCAGCGCTAATTATGCTGATGATACTGAATTAACAGTTAAGGGTATATATGTTCCTCATTTCAGTACTCTACAAGATTTAGTTATAAATGTTGTAGATGGTGATATTGGAGTTAATTCTAATCCTAATGCAAAAGTTGGAATTGATGCAACAACAAGAGATTACACTGATACCATAAATGTTAATGTTGGTGGTACTGTTACGGCTACCGCTACGAATAGTGCAAAAACTGATACACGTTTAATCAACATAAGGGCAAAAGATTCTAATTTGAGAGTTAAAAATATAACTTCTGACGGGGATGTAATTTTAACCGCTGCAGATTGGAATGTAGAAGACAAGCGCCCAACTCCTAATGATGCTGCATATTTTGAGGGATATTCAATATTGAATGCTTCTGATAATGATTCTCCAATAAAAGGTCAAAACATATCATTAATTGCAAGTGATACGATTGGTTCACCGGATAAGAAAATAGTTATCAGTCAAGATACTCAAGCAAGCAATGGCTCAAAAATCAGTATGGAAGCTGAAAATAATATGTATTTTGAGTTGAAATCTAATTCAAATGACCCAATATACATAGATACACTCATATCAAAACGTGGAGATATTGATTTTACAAATTTGACAAACGCAACAATAAATAATATTATATCCGGAGGAAATGTTAATATAGTTGAAACCGGTAAAGAGCTTACTATATATAATATCGGAGGTAGTGCAGTAGAATTTGACGATATCTTATATCCGCACGATAATATTGCGATGTCAGGAGAAAATGCAGCAGCACCAGAATCTATTTCAATAAAAGTTCTTGATGCTAATGGTGGAAATAATGCTGAATCAACATTAAAGATATATTCTGCGTATGTAAAAGGTAAAAATAAAGGGGAAGGTGCATTTGACGAAAATGGCAGACAAATTGCGGATGTAAGTTTGATGGCAGATAATATTTATATAAATTCTGCTAATGCAAAAACTTCTGCCGTAGCGACAAAAAAGAATCCTTTAGGTTATACACCAACAAATAATACTTATACAGATGCTCAACTTGGAATCAATGGAGATTCGGTATATCAGGCACAAGGTCTAAATTCATCAGGTTTAGGTAAACCTATAGTTCTTGATATAAAAGGTGTAAGCAAAGAATTTGTAGATGAAAATGTTACAAGTGCAACAAGAACAAATTATAATGTTCAAACACCTATTTCTCAAGATCCAAAGTTTGCAAATCCGAATAATCAAATAACAGACTATGATTATAGAGCAAACAATGTTGCAATATCTATAAATAATAACAATTCTCAAGACAGGGGTGTCGTATTAAATTCAATATATGCTGATGATGCTTATATTGATACAAAGAACTCTAATTTAAGTGTAAAAGATGCTTATATCAAAAATTACGCAGAATTTTCAAATGCGGATAAGAAGATGACAGTTGATAATAATTTCAGACGCAGATTGAGAGATGCAGATATTCAATTGTTTACAGCCAAAACCGGTTCATTCTCTTTGGGATTAGATAGCTCAATAGATATGAAAACAACTGCACCAATTGTCGGTAATGATTTTGATAAGCTTGCTAATGATTACCAAAGTGAAGGAAACTTTGTAAATCGCAGCAGAAAAGACAGTAAAGATTTAACTGATAGTGTTGATAAATATAAACAATTGGAGAAACAAAATTATCAGGAAAAATACAAACGTAGTTCATTAAGATTTAATACTGTTAATGATAAAAGTTTAAAATCAAACTATAAAATTTACGATTTATCAACGACAGGTGCATTAGTAAAAAATGATGTAAATTTAAAAGTTGGCGATATTACACATGTCAGAATAATTTTTGATGATATTGATGTGTCTATAAAATCAAAAGTTATAAGTGTATCAGGTAAAAGAGCAGGTTTAGAATTTATTGATATGCCAAAAGATGTTGCAAACAAAATTCTTTACAGATATATGCAAATAGCAGATTCAATGAAGCAAAATTCAATGACATCATCATTGTAACAGGGTTCAACTTTATCGATTTAACTTTCGTACTCTTGCTTATTTTGAAGTCATAGAAGCTTTTTTGAGCATATTAATTTCAAACTCCTAATTTTTTTAAATAGTCCGGCAATTATCAACACTATAAATCTGCCTTAAACTTCGAATAATTCGGCATCATAGCCAACAAAAACGCATCTAAACTGTAATTTAACATACAGACAAGATTAAATTAACTATGAGATGGAGATTAAAATTATTCAATTTCCCACTTGAAATATTGTACCATTTTTGGTACAATATAAATAGAAGTTACTTAGAATAAAAAAGGATAGTAAAAATGATAGACAAAAAGCACATAGGTTCTAGTTTTGATAGTTTTCTTGAAGAAGAAAATATTCTTCAAGAGTCAGAAGCGGTTGCAATAAAAAGGGTTATTGCTTATGCATTAGAGCAAAAAATGCTTGCAGATAATATTTCTGTAAATCGCCTTGCCAAGGAACTTGCGACATCAAGAACTGCAATTTGTCGCATTTTAGATCCGGAAAACACTTCTATTACTTTAAATACAATTGAAAAAGTTGCAAAATATTTAGGCAAACGCATTGTTTTATCTTTTGCATAATTCTTTGTAGCGTTTAATTGCAACATCTAAATCTTTTTGCGGAGTTTTCTGTGTTTTCTTTATAAATGCGTGAAGCAAAACAATTGTATTATCTTCAACACAGAAAATTATTCTTGCAATGCCGTTAGAAATTTTGCAGCGAACTTCTTCCAAGTTTGTGCCTTTTAACACTCTTGTTAAAGGCATTCCAACAGGATAACCGTACTGAACGGTTTTGATATCATAACCGATAGTTTTCTTATCTTCTTTCGGAAGTTCTTTTAACCATTCACGCACAGGTTCGTTTCCGGAATCTGTTGCGTAAAAAAATACTTCCAATGCTTCACAACGACTATTCATGCCCTAATTATAGCACAAACACACGATTAAAGGAAATATTATTAAGAAAATACATGTAACTTATTGTGTCTTTTTTATTGATATGACTGTGCTTTTAAGTAATGTATGTCTTGCATTTAATAAATGGAGGACGTATGGAAAAAGTTGGATTGAATATCACTCCAAAAGAGTTTAAGCAGTTGAGCAAGTGGTCAGAGAATATTTATAACACAGCTGTTGTTATTGATTACTTTATTGCAAATCAACCAGAAATAGAAGAATGCTACAACCTTGCGCCGGTTGTTAAGCATCTGCGAAATGATGCAGATATCTTAAATGCATTCTTTATAGATCACGAAAAAGATGTCGAAATTTAAATGCCGTTTAAAAGGTGTTTAAAAGCCGTTTAAATAGTGTTCAAAATTATTATGTCCAAATGATACGATTTTAGACGCATACACTTGATGTTTATCGCTTAAAGAGTGATGAATTGTGTAGCTTGAAAGGGAAATACTATGATTGAAATCGGTAAAAAATATAGATTGAAAAAGCTAAAAGGCTGGTTTGAAAAAGATAGCGAAGAGTTTACGGTTCTTTGTTTTGGCGAACACAATATTGTCGGCTGCGTCGCACCGGATGGTGAAAGATATGTATTTGATAAAGATTTTTTAATTGATCCTGATAAGCCGAATGAAATATACGCTGATATTACAATAACGAAAGGATAAATTATGGTCGAAAAAGATTATAAGCTATATGGGACAAAGATTTTAAACTTAAAAACACAAGAAATCGGCTTGCTAATTTGTCTATGGGAAAACAAGTATGCTGATAAAACCGTCGATTTTGCAACTTGTGTAGATAAAACCGGCAAGCGATATAATATTGAACTTGATAATATCAGGGGCTTTGAAGATGATTTTGGAAAATAAATTAACCAAAGAGACATTGGACATTCCGTATTCTGAATTTAGAACAAGATTTGCCAAAGAAATTCAGGATGCGTTTGAAAGTTACCGCAAAACACAATTAAATAAAT
>CACXAK010000005.1 GCA_902765655.1 uncultured bacterium
TTTTTAATGATTTTTCTCAGCGAATTAATATCTTCATCAGAAAAAACTCTGTCGAATTTGTAACCGACAAATGTGTTGTTAATTGACTTTATAACCGTCTCATTATTTTGCGTAATACTGTAAAAATTGAGCGGTGAATGTTTATATAACCAATGTAAAATATTAATTTTAGTCATGCGGTTTTATTCTGTATCCCTCTTGAGAGTATTATATAATAAATGTTTTTATGTATATGACAAATTTTTATTTAAATCCCAAAAATTATATTATTATTGAATTTCGGCTGATAAAAATTTTTAGGATTTCTTAATAATTCGTAACAAGAAAATATTAAACCCCAATCCAACGCAAATGACCAATGATTAAACCCGCTATCGCAGAACCCCCAAGATAAAAAATCGGGTCATGTTTTTTGATAAAGCCGGAAATCAGAAAAGTAATGAGAAGCAATGTTCCGATTAAATGCAAATTAGACGTAAATATTAATTTTATACCAACAGCTGCCAATAAAGCGCATCCTGCCGGTTTTAAAGATTTTACTACACTTTGGACATATAAATTTGATTTAAATTTATCCAATATTTTAAATACCGCAGATACGATAATAAATGACGGAAGCATTATTGCAAAAGTGGCAGTGAATGCACCTAAAAAGCCGGCGGTTGTGAATCCCGCATAAGTTGCCATATTAACACCAACAGGGCCCGGGGTGACAGAAGAAACAGCAAGCATGTCTGTTAACTGATTAATACTGTACCAATGGAATTTTTCGGCAATATCATATAAAAATGGTAATGTTGCATAGCCACCGCCAAAAGAAAAAACACCTATTCCAAAAAATTGTATAAACAGCTGAAGATAAATTTTAATCATTTTTTATCCTCTTGTTTTGCACAAACTGATAAACCAAACCAACAATTACTGCCAAAATTATAATAACAGCAGGAGACAATTTCCCGCTTAAAGCAAGCAATAAACACCCTGCAAATATAAATGCAGAATATTTGTCAACAATGCATTTTTCCCACATTTCTTTTACTGCAAGAAATAATAATGTTATTACGCCGATACCGACTCCCCAAAATATGTAATTAACACTTTTAAAATGAACAATTTCATTCAAAAACGATGCAATCAAAGTTATTATGATAAATGCAGGGAAAGTAACCCCTGTAATTGCTGCAATTGCGCCTTTTGTGCCTAGCAGTTTACGTCCGGTAAATATTGCAGTATTTGCAGCAACAATCCCCGGTAAACTTGTGCTTATAGCATAATATTCGCATAATTCATCAGCAGTTAACCATCCTTTTTTGTCGGCAAGCTCTGAAGTCAATAATGGAAGAATTACGTATCCTCCGCCCAAAAGGAGAGTCCCTATTTTAAAAAATGTTTTAAATATTGAAAAAAATGACTTTTCCATAGACATAATTATACATTTATATTGTTTTTTATAATTTTTATTAATATTTGTTAATAAAAGGCAATTTTTTATTTTAAAAATACTTTATATATGAGTAAGGGTTATACTAATTATTTTGTAGGAAAGGTTATTTTATGGGTAATGAATTATTGTCACCGGCAGGTAATGTTACAACTGCGGTTTCGGGTATGCAAACAATGCCAATGCAAAACAGTTTGGGATTTAATAATGTAAGCAGTGTATTTAATTCTGCATTGAACGGTAAGAATTATAACAATGACATGATGATGCCTGATTTTATCAAAACAGGTAATTTAACAGCCGAACAAAGAGCAAGCATTTTTGGGCCAATGAATACCGCTGCTTTGCAAACTTCAAATTATCCTGCCCCGCAGACCGCATATCCGCAATCTATGGCTCAAACACAAGCGGCACAACCTGCTTTCAGCGGTCAGACACAAGCTCAACAACTCACTCCTGAGCAACTGACGCAGTATTATAATGAGCTTTTGGCAAACAATCCAAGTATAAGAATTACTGAAAAAGGTAATATTTATGAAGTTACAAACGCAGGCAAAAAAACAGGTATATTAACAGGTATAATCGGTGGTCTTGCCGGTGGAATTGTAAAACTTTGCAAAGGTGAAGCATTATCAAAAGCATTTACATTAAAAAGTTTAGCCGTAAAACTTCCTGTCTTGGCAGTAGCCGGCTGGGCAGTTGGATCTGTAATTGACGCATTTACAAACAGTTCAAGTGCAAAAAAGGCAGATGAGTTATCACAACAAGTTTAACCCCCTTTCTTTAATAATATAACCCTATATTTAAGGACGAGTTTTTTAACTCGTCCTTTCTTTATCCTTTATCATTCAGTTTTGCTTTTAATCTCGCTTTTGCCCTTGCAATAGAGGCCTCAATACGTTTTGCATCCATTTTTGCACTGCCTTCTTTCAAAAGTCGTCTGCCTCGTTCTAAAGATTCTCTTGCACGCATTTCATCAATTTCATCACCCGGCTCGGCAAGCGTAGTTAATATCAGACATTCTTCGTCTTTAAATTGTAAAACGCCGCCCATAGTTGTAAATGATTTTGTTTCATTATCTTTTTTGATTTTTGTGACTCCAATATCCAGAGCGGCCATAATCGGAACGTGGCCCTTTAATATCCCGAATTCCCCATCTACACCTTTGGTGTAGATTTCATCGACTTCGCTGTCAAATACAACTTTTTCCTGTGTTATTATTTTTAAGTTCATAATAATCCTTATTTATTTGAAGAATCTATATTATTCTTCTTCCATTCCTTTAGCTTTTTCTATGGCTTCGTCAATTGTTCCAACCATATAAAATGCCTGTTCAGGCAAATCATCATATTTGCCTTCAATAATTCCCTTAAAGCCATTTACCGTATCGGAAATTTTTACATATTTGCCCTTATTTCCGCTAAATTGTTCAGCTACAAAGAACGGTTGAGATAAGAATCTCTGAATTTTTCTTGCTCTGTTTACAGTTTCTTTATCTTCTTCAGATAATTCATCCATACCTAAAATCGCAATCAAGTCCTGCAAATCTTTGTATTTTTGCAGAATTTCAAGAACTTTTCTTGTAACTTCATAGTGTTCTTCGCCTACAATATTTGGATCTAGTGCTCTTGAGTTTGATTCAAGAGGGTCAACAGCAGGATAAATACCCAAAGAAGCGATATCTCTTGACAATACCGTTGAAGCATCCAAATGTGAGAATGTTGTAGCAGGAGCCGGGTCAGTTAAGTCATCTGCCGGAACATAAATCGCTTGAACAGAGGTAATTGAACCGTCTTTAGTTGAGGTAATTCTTTCCTGTAATTCGCCCATTTCCGTTGCCAGTGTCGGTTGATAACCAACGGCTGACGGCATACGTCCCAATAGTGCCGAAACTTCTGAACCTGCCTGAGTAAATCTGAATATATTATCAATAAACAAGAGTACATCTTGTTTCGAGTAATCTCTAAAATATTCAGCTGCTGTCAGAGCGGATAATCCGACTCTCATTCTGGCTCCAGGCGGTTCGTTCATCTGACCGTATATAAGACCAACTTTGTTTATAACTCCGCTTTCTTTAAATTCGTTCCACAAATCATTTCCTTCACGGGTTCTTTCCCCAACGCCGCCAAATACTGACACGCCGTTATGAGCCATTGCAATATTGTGAATAAGCTCCTGAATTAATACGGTTTTTCCAACGCCGGCACCTCCAAACAGACCGATTTTTCCGCCTTTTTGATATGGTTGTAATAAATCAATGGCTTTAATACCTGTTTCTAATATTTCAACATCGGTATTCTGATCAACAAGTGCAGGAGCATCTCTGTGAATTGGTAAATATGTATCCGTTTCAATCGGGCCTTCATTATCAACGGCATCGCCCGTTACATTCAATATTCTGCCTAAAATTGCATTTCCGACAGGAATTTTAATCGGTTCATTTGTATTAATAACTTTCATCCCGCGTCTTAAACCGTCTGTTGATGACATTGCAACGGTTCTGACTTTATTTGAACCGAGCATTTGTTCAACTTCTGCGACAATTTTATCGCCGTTGTCATTATAAATATTCAATGCTGTGTATATTTTCGGTAAATCTCCGTCAGGAAATTCTACGTCAATGACCGGACCTATAATCTTTGTTATTAACCCCTCAGAAGCAATCATTGTTTCCATATTCACTCTCCATAAATTTATATTTGCACCAATGTGACACTTGTATTATACAATGAACAAAAATTTTTTCATATTTATTATTTTTAATTTATTTGATTAAATTATTTGTTTAGATTAAAATTAGTTTATGTTTTCGAAAATTTTGCAATATCTGAGAGAAAAATATCATAGTATCAAAGTACTAGACAGATACCTTCTTAAACAAATTATAATGATGTTTTTAATGGGGGTATTCGTTTTTACTACGATTATTTTTGCATCAGATACTTTTATTACGTTAATCAAACAAATTTCTCAGTTTGGTATACCGTTTAAAATAGCATTTATTATGATTCTTCTCAACTTGCCTGCGGTAATTGTTTTGTCTATTCCAATGGGCGTGTTGCTCTCAACAGTTATGGTTTTAAACCGCCTGAGCTTGTCATCGGAAATTACTGTAATGCGTTCCTGCGGTATAGGGTTAAACAGAATTGCCAAGCCAATATTCATATTTTCAATAATAATGGCACTTGCAACTTTTGTTATTAATGAAAGTGTTGCTCCTGTAATGAGAAAAACATCAAAAGACCTTGCATTATGGTCATTAGGGCAAAAAAATATTCCTGACGGTAAAGAGAATTTTGTATTTAAGGAGCTTGGTTCAGGTGCTTATTTGAAAAGATTGTTTTATGTCGGGAAAAGCCAGAAAAAGACACTGTATAACGTAACAGTATTGGATAATTCAAAAGAGGATACATTACAGGTTTTGCAGGCAAGAGAGGGCAAAACATCTCCAAAGGGCTGGGTTTTTGATAAAGGCGCGATTTATACAATAGATAGTAAAGGGCAGGTATTAAATACTACTTTATTTGATACTTCAACGGTCCAATTTGACATTGATGCGGGAAATATTGACGAAGATGTTGCAAGTGAAATGAATTTCGCCAAACTTTCGGGGTATCTCAAAAATAATAAAGATATAAGTGACGAAGACAGAAGAAGTTATACAGTTCAGTTATATGATAAATTGGCATTGCCTTTGGCTACGATTGTATTTGTTCTTTTGGGTGTTCCGCTTGCGATTACTCCGCCCAGAGTCAGATATAACAGAGGATTTTTGTTTACTATTTTGATAATTTTTGCATTTTATGTATTAAGGGCATTATCAATCTCTATGGGTGATACGGGAACTATACCTGCTGTGTTTGCTGCGTGGATTCCTGATTTGACTCTTGCTGTATTAGGCGGATTTTTATATTATCGAAAAGTTTATACTATTTCTTAATTTTCCAATAAAAAAGGAACCTTTGTAGGTTCCGTAATTGTAGTAGGGGAAAAGGAGGAAATTTATTATGTTTTAGTTACATAGTATTTATCGGTTTGCTTTTACCCAAACTTTAATTTTTTATGCCCATTGTTAAGATATTGTTACATTCTTTATGCAAAAAACAAGCAATTTTTTATCAGAAAAATACTTTACATATACATAGGGGATAATAATATTTCTATGGGATTACAAAAAGTAGCATTTAATTTCGTGGTTGAACGCGGCGGAAAACTCGCCAAAAGTTTGCTATGTTCAAAACCTATTCAAAAACCAATAAATTTTAAAGGCTTAAAATATGCTCCTGCATTGGAAAAAGATACTGTTCAATTTGCGAACAAAGAACTTGCCCAAATCAATGCAAAGGCTGATGATTTAATGCAAAAAGTCAGAAAAAGTTTTAGGGCTGATTATGTTGAAGAAAGGCTGCCGGATGTAGTTGAAAATGTTAAAAAGGGGCATATTACAACTTATGAAGATAAAAATTATTTAAATTATAAGATTATAGAAAATTTCAAAAAAGAAAATCCTGAAGCATTTGTACTTTTCGGTGGAGAAAGATTATCTGCACAAAACTACCAAAATATAATGACAAAATATGGTGGAGTTCCTATCGAAATAGCTAAAGATACTCCAACAACCCAAATCAAACAATTATTTAAAGATATAGATGCTTTTGCTCAAAAAAATGAATTTGAGCCGACATTTCTTCATTATATGAATGCTTTAATAATGAAAAAATATAATCCAAAAACTTATGAGTATATTATTAACTCGAATAATCAAAGAGCTATTGCAGAATTTGAAAATTGGGGTGTTTACTTTGATAAAATGCCTTCGGCTTCATTCTTTAAAAGTATAACTCCACAACAATTGCATGCAATGACAACTGATTGTTTACCACCATCAGCAACAATAAGTGATTATGTTGCCTGTAGTGATAAATATTTAGATAAAACAAGTTCCGCTGTCAGAGAATTGAGCAAAGATTTGTCTAAATGTAAATTAAGTACGGATGTAAAACTTTATCGAGGAGAAAAAACTGTTGGAATGTTTGATTCTGTTGGAGTTGATAAAGATTTTGAAAAACAATTAAGGCAACTGCTTGAAATAAATAAGGATAAAGCCAAAAATATGAAAGTATCAAAATATACCGGAAGATATAGCAGTGAAACAAGTACAAATTTATATGATTTCCTTTCTTCAAAAGAAACACTCACACTTGCCGATGCAATGCAGTTAGCGAAGTTTGGTGATGAGAAATTAGTTAATGAATTAATCAAAAGAATAAAAGCTTCAAAAATTGTTGATGACCGTTTTAAATCATTGTCGTTTGATAAAGGTATGGCAGGCGGATGGATGTCACATAATGCAGGAGATAATACAACAATCATCCAAAATGCAACCGTTAAACAAGGCACACAGGGGGGATTTCATAATGGCTCAAATGCACAATATGAGGTAATTTTAAACAACACTCCGAAAGAAGTGAAATTTTCAGATGTTATCTATCACAAAGATGGCGATTATTTTGAATTAGATTCAGTAATTCAAAATGTATAGTTTATCTTGCAGTGTTTTTAACAAAGCGTATGTGTGGCGATAACTTAAAAGCAATCGACGCTAAGAGTTTATCTGAGCGCCGATTGATTTTTTTTATTCATTATTTTATTACTTAGAAATTCTGCCCGGTACAACAACTCCGCCTTTTAAATTCTTTTTATAAAATTCAACGTGCGGCTGAAGTACACTGTCAAGAACTTCAGGGAAACCTGAATTATTCATAATTCTTGTTACGATTTCCTGATAAACTGTTGCAAATGCTCTTAACTGAGTTAATCTGCCTGCTGCTTCAGGAGTTAGTCCCATACCTTTTGTTTCAACACGTTCAACAAATAACGATCCGGTTACGGAGTATGATTTAGTTAATGCATCAATGTAACTTTCCGAATTTTCTTTGCATTCACCCTTATCAACAGGAACAGTCAATGCGAACACAAGTTTATTTGCAGGGTTGAAATGTGCCTCTGCACTGTGATGCATAGCATCAGGAACTTTTGCAACCTGCTTTAAAGTATCTTTTACAGATTCATTCTGCATTTGAGCGTGCCAATAAACTGTATTTTCAAAGATTGCGCCCATATATTGATGAACAGATGCGTCAATCCCGTTTGACTTTGCATCAGCCCAGAAGATTCCTTCTTTTAAAGCGTCATTAATTCCCAAATCAGCGCTCAATGATTCCTGAGAAACTGCCTGAGCCGAATTTAACATTATAATCATATCTTCTTTTTTCATTCCCGCATACGCAAGTGTGAAAAGTGCGTGATCGTCAAATGCACTGAATCTTCCGCCTACATCATCGTGAATAAACAAATCGCCAATCCAATTGTTTTCATTTGATGTTCTGCGGAGTTCTGATTTTTCTGAATTTGCATCAGTTACGGCAATAAAATGTTTGTTTGCAAGAATTTTTGCTTCACTTTCAGATTTTCCCTGAGATTTGTATGCTTCAACAAGGCGATTTAAAATTCTCAAAAATCCGTCTTTTGTTTCAAATGTTGAACCGGATTTTGATGCGATAAGGTAATTTGAGCTTGTAACGTCATTACCTAATCTGTATAAAAATCTTTCCCAGCTTGAAGAATCGATATCAGAATAAAATTCAATATCAGTTCTGTTAATATTCAAACCATTGATACTGAGCATGTGTTCAACTGTGTGTTTTGAACCGCCAATACCCATTACGCTTAGTGTTTTTGCCCCAGTTGCATTTTTTAAAGCAGAAACCATTGAATAAATTTCATCAACTCTTTGTGCTTGTTTTGACGGTAAATCAACCCAATTTAAAAACTGACCGGTTTTATTTGCTCGTGAAGAAAATTCATTTACAAATTCTGAAACTTTTGAAGAATAGCCGCTAAAATCTATACCTGAGAAATCAGCAGTCAAACTTGAACTTTTAGTCAACATAATCATCCTTTCTTTTTTATAAACATTTTACAGGTTAAATTTTATCACAAACAAAAACATATAAAAATCCTTGAAAGTTGAATGTGCCCTATATTTATGTTTTAATTTGTTCATAAATATTTGTTGGAGAGAAAATATGAAATTAAATATAAAAATGACTCGAAAAAAGCTGGCAATACTGATTTTGATAATTATTATCGTGCCTATTGTATATAATAAACTGTCAGGACTCGTAACAGGTTTGATTATGCAACAGATGATGAAAATGCCAAAAGAAGTTGTTGTGGATTATCCTGTCAACACGAATTCTTTTGTGCAGGCAGAATCAACAGGACGTGTTGAAGCAAAATATTCAATTGATGTAATGGCACGTGTCGCCGGTTTTTTGCAGAAAAAATATTTTAAAGAAGGTGATTTTGTAAAAAAAGATCAGGTGCTTTTTCAAATCGATCCTCAGGAATTTCAGTTGGAAGTCCGCAATTCTCAGGCAAATGTAAATCAGTACAGCGCATTGTTATTGAACTCCCAAAAGGAATTAGACAGAGCAAATGCATTAATAAAAGAAGATTTAGTCAGCCATTCTTATGTCGATCAGTCCTTGGCATCAAGAAACCAAAATCAGGCACTATTAGATGCTGCAAGACAAAAGCTGCAATTGGCAAAAGTTAATTTAGGTTATACAACAATAAAATCCCCGATTGACGGCAGAATCGGAAAAATTAAAATTACTGAGGGGAACTATGTATCTTTAACATCAGGACCTTTGGTCAATGTTTCAAGTATTAATCCTGTTTATGTCACATTCAGTCTCCGAACTTCTGATTTTGTAAAAATGCTCCGGGCAAGTGACAAATTTAAAGATGTTAAGGTTAAGGTTCAATTTGAAGGCGGAAGATGGTATGACAACACAGGGGTTGTGGATTTTGTAGATAATCAGATTGATAAAAATTCAGGTTCTATACAAATGAGAGCAACTTTTGAAAACCCTAAAGGATGGCTCGTCCCCGGAGATTATATGAAAGTATCACTAATATCACCCCAAAAGTTCAAATATATGACTGTGCCTCAGGCATGTACAAAGGGTGATGCTATGAGCGGTTATTATGTTTGGGTTGTAGATAAGGACAACAAGGCAGTAAGAAAGGATATTAAAGTTTCTGATGAAATAGATAATCATTGGATTGTAGAGTCAGGTCTTAGTGCAAAAGACAGGGTTGTTGTTGCGGGAGTCCAAAATATCAATGTAGAAGGTCAAAAAGTAAAGATTCTAACCAAAAAAGAATATGAAAAGAAACAAAAAGAAGAATAAAACATGAAAAAAATATTTAATAAAAAAAACTTATA
This sequence comes from uncultured bacterium, assembly GCA_902765655.1. Classification (GTDB taxonomy): domain Bacteria; phylum Cyanobacteriota; class Vampirovibrionia; order Gastranaerophilales; family Gastranaerophilaceae; genus Zag111. The sequence continues at coordinate 9,738 of CACXAK010000005.1, forward strand.
TTTCTTTATACAAAAACCGAGATTTGCACTTGTAATATCAATCTGTATTATTTTGATGGGTTTGATATCTCTTGCAGGTCTGAAGCAGGAAAGTTATCCTGATGTTACCCCGCCGCAAATTCAGGTTAGTGCCAACTATATGGGTGCAAGTGCCGAGGTTGTTGAATCTTCGGTTGCGACAGTATTGGAGCAAAAACTAAACGGTGTTGAAAATCTTACATATATGACTTCAACCTGCTATGACGGGATGTATCAGCTAAAGATGTTCTTTAAAGTCGGTACGGATAAAAACGTAAACCTTATGAATGTTCAAAACCGTATTCAGCAGGTGCAGTCACAATTGCCTGAAGATGTCCAAAGAACAGGTGTAACGGCAATTAGCAGGACGTCCGGTTCCGGTGCTGTAATCTTAACTCTCTATCCTGAAAGAGGAAATTGGTCACAATTAGATCTTACAAATTATGGTGCTATATATGTAAAGGACGAACTAAAACGTGTTGACGGGGTTGCGGATGTTGATGTTTACGGTTCAGGTGATTATTCAATGAGAATATGGCTTGATCCTCAAAAGATGGCAGGATTAAATATTTCAACAAGTGAGGTAAGAGCTGCCATTCGTGCCCAAAACACACAAGTAACTGCGGGGGCCTTGGGACAAAGACCAACTGATGATGAACAGGCATTGCAGATTACATTAAAAACAAAAGGCAGATTGCAGGATGTTAAAGAGTTTGAAAATATAATCATTCGCTCAAATATTGACGGATCTAATGTCAAAATTAAGGATATTGCAAAAGTTGAATTGGGTGCGCAAACTTATCAGAATCTTGGTCTGGTTGACGGTAAACCGTCTGCGGTTATTGTTATTTCCCAATTGCCTGATGCTAATGTTATAAATATGTCCAAGGCAATACATAAAAAAGTTGATGAATTGAATTCAAGACTTAATAACGGGTTGAAAATTGTTACAGTTAAAGATGATGCCGAATATATAGAAGAATCAATGTCAGAAGTCGAGTTCACAATTCTGTTAACAGGTTTAATTGTTGTATTGATTATTTATTTATTCCTTGGGGACGGAATGGCAACATTGGTTCCTTGTGCAACTATTCCTGTTTCTTTAATCGGGACATTTTTTGCGCTGAAAGTTTTGGGAATGTCCATTAATTTGTTGTCATTGTTTGCTTTGGTATTGGCTGTCGGTGTTGTTGTCGATGATGCTATTGTTGTTATTGAAAATGTTAAACGGCATATAGAAGAAGGAAAATCTGCAATTGTTGCAACTCAGCTGACTATGGAAGAAGTCGGGGCGTCTCTTGTTGCGATGGCAATGGTTTTGATGGCCGTATTTGTTCCTATTATATTTATGGGCGGAATGACAGGTGTAATGTATAAGCAATTTGCGGTTTGTATTGCTGTTTCTATTGCTATTTCCGCGATATGTGCGCTTTCTCTTTCTCCTGCAATGTGCTCTCATTTCTTGGGAAGAAAAATGAATTTTGAAATTGATATGCATGAACACTCTTTAAAAGCTAGATTTAAACATATTTTGTGCAGAATTAATAACAAAACAATGAAATATGTTGAAAAATTCAATGAGGGATTTGATAAGCTCGAAAGTTTTTATATGGAATTTGTCGAAAAGTTTGTTTATGACAAAAAACTTACCATAATATTTTATATTGCGATATTATTGTTAACCGCAGGTGCGTTTAAGATTACCTCAACGGGTTTTATTCCTGATGAAGACCAAAAGGTTTTGATTGCAAGTATAACATTGCCTGACGGTGCGTCTTTACCGAGAACAGAAGAAGTTGCAAGACGATTTATTTCTCAGGTGAGTGAAATTGATGGTGTAGATAAGAAAAAAGTAACGGTATTTGGCGGGAATGGGGCATCAAATTCAGCTTTTGCCATCATTCTTTTGAAAGGTTACGATTACAGAAACATAGGCCCGTTAAGATGGATAAAACGTAAAATTCAGGGAAAAGATACTGATCTTTCACACGTTGCAATACTGAATAAGATAAGGAAAATTGCTGCAAATACAAAAGAAGCATCAATTATATCGTTTTCTCCTCCTGCAATTCAGGGTATGAGTATGATGGGCGGTTTTGAATTCCAAATGCTTTCGCAGGGGGATTATACCTCACAACAGATGGAGCAATGGGCAAATAAACTCATTATGGCCGCAAATCAGGATAAATCATTATCAAACGTAAATACTACATTCCAGGCAAATGTACCTCAGTATATTCTCGATATAGATTATGCAAAAGCTATGGCTCAAAATGTAGATTTGCAGGAATTATATGCTACTCTGGCATCAATGCTCGGGACTTATTATGTTAATGACTTTAATAAGTACGGGCGTGTATTCAAGGTAGAATTACAGGCATTGAGCAAATTCAGAGATAAAGCAACCGACCTTGAAGGTATATATGTTACAAACAGAGCAGGAGTTCAGGTTCCTGTGTTGTCGCTTGTTACTCTCAGACAAACAATAGGTACAGCTTCAATTACGAGATATAACCTTTATACATCTGTTCAGATTCAGGGGCAGCAGACTCCCGGTAAAAGTACGGGTGACGCAATGCGGGCCATGGAAGATGTTGCAAAACGCGTTTTGCCATCAGATATGACATTTGACTGGTCGGGAACTTCAGCGCAAGAAAGAGAAGCATCCGGTCAGACAATTTTAATTGTAAGTTTTGCGTTGATATTTGTGTACTTATTCCTGGTTGCGCTGTATGAAAGTTATACAATACCGTTTGCGGTACTTCTGATTTCTCCTGTTGCCGCTTTGGGAGCATTATTATTCCAATTGATGATAAATCAGGCCTTCGATATTTATTCGCAGGTTGGTATGATCACCTTAATAGGTCTTGCAGCGAAGCAATCAATTTTGATTGTTGAGTTTGCAAAAACAGAGCATGAGGAAAACGGTTTGTCTATTCGTGATGCTGCTCTAAAAGCCGCAAAATTAAGGTTTAGGGCAATTATGATGACAGAACTTGCATTTATTATCGGGGTATTACCAATGATTTTTGCAAACGGCGCGGGTGCAAATTCAAGAATTTCGGTTGGCTCAACCGTATTTGGCGGTATGGTTGCAGCCGCAACAGTCGGTGCTGTTCTTACCCCGGCATTTTATGTAATTGTGCAGGAATTTGTTGATAAATTCCCGAAACATCTGATAACGGAACAGGATTTGACATACGAAGAATAAAAAAATATATCCAAATATACAAAGGAAACAGTATGAAAAAGATTTTTAATATAGCATTGATAATATCAGTAATAGCAATCGGAACAGGTGCAACTTTTGCAAAAAAAACTAATGTGTCTGTGACAATGCCCGATGAAGAAATAGTTCAGCAAATTAAAAATGACAAAGCTCAGGTTCTTGGGAATACAAAAGGTAAGCAAAATGTTCAGCCGGTTCAGATTGTAAAGCCGGAGAAAAATAAAAAAGTTAATAAAAGACAAGAAAACAAAAAATCAAAATTAACAGCAAAATCAAAAGAAAGTTCGTCAGCGGAAGCCGAAGGAATGTATGAAAGTAAATTCCCTGTTATAGAAAGTAATATTAATTTTTATGACACTTCAAATATTCCGCAGGAAGTCAGCTTGGAAGATTGTATAAAGCTTGCTATTAATCATAATCCGACAATTATGTCTGCAATAAGTAATGCTGAAATTTTTAAAACAAGAATCGGTCAGGCGTGGTCTAATTATTTTCCTAAATTGAGTGCCGGGGTCAGCTATTCAAGAAACGATATGCTTATGACAATGGGCGGAGCTATGGTAGGAATGATTCCGCAAAAATACAACTTATTTTATGTCCCGACACTATCAGGGGAGATGATGTTGTTTGATTTCGGTAAAACAAAAGCTCAGGCAGATAATGCAGAAAAAATTTATGAATCCTCAAGATTTGATGCCGAAACAAGTATAGAAAATGTAATTTATAATGTCAAAGTTACATATTACAATATGGTTTTTGCAAAGATTCAGAAAGAAGTATATGCTGAAACGGTAAAAGATTATGAATTGCAGCTAAAACAGGCAAGAGCATATTATGAAATAGGTAATAAACCGAAAATTGATGTAACTTACGCTGAGTATAACCTCGGGAAAGCTCAATTAAATGAAATCAAGGCAAAAAATACCCTTGAGCTTGCTGCGGTTCAGCTTGCAAATGCTGTCGGAATCCCTGAGCTTGCAGGAGTTGTTCTGAAAGACAAATTAAACACAAAAGAATATCAGGTCGATTTTGCAAATTTGATTGAAACAGCTCAAAGTTCAAGGCCTTCATTGCTATCAGCCAAGAAAAAAATGGATGCGGCAGAATTAGCTGTAAGGGCTTCAAAAAGGGCTTTTACTCCGAGTATTAATGGCTTTGGATCATTCCAATACGGGGGACGCCAAATTAATAGTGATTATGGTTATCAGTTTGGTTTGAATATGCAATATTCAAATGTTAATTTGATGAAAATGAAAAAACAAATGGATGAAGCAACCGCAGCATATAAAAAAGCCGTTGCAGATTACGAAAAAGAAAAACAAAATGTATATCTTGATGTAAAAAGTGCTTATATCAGTTTGATGAATGATTATGACAGTATAAGGGTTTCAAAACTTGCGCTGCAACAGGCAAAAGAGCAACAATATCAGGCATTCCGCAGATATCAGGTCGGATTAGGCGATGCGATAGAATTCAAGGATTCCGAAAATACATATCTGAATGCTCAATTGGATTATTATAACGTAGTTTTGAATTATAATATTCACGCTGCAGAAATCGAACGTGTAATCGGTGCTCCGATTAAAGAATCTGATGTTGAATTATAAAATACACGCAAGTACCATCAAAATCAGCGTTCCTATTTGAAAAGCGGTTGCCATGTTGCGATTCCATTTGTCACTGTCGTAGTGTGATGCAGATTTTTGCGCCTGAATTGCACTCGATAATCTTTGTATCCGCTCTGAATCACTATCATCAGGGAAACTTGTTCCAAAAACGCTTGTTTCTATTCTTGTAAGGCGTTTTGAAGTTGGTTCATTATCAAATTTTTTATGATAAATTTGTTTTTCAATTTTTGATAAGTTCAGCGGCTTTGCAGATGGCATTGTGGTATTAGATGTTTTGTTGCGGTTATTATACGCATCATAATCAAAATTGTAAGGGTCATAATTGTCTAAATGGTAATCTTGAGCGAGTTTGTCAGCCGGTGAGGTATAAAAATTATTTTCCTGCTGATGCATTCCGTTTGCCATAAAGCTTTCCGGTTTTAATTGTGCTTTCAGTCTGTCTACACGGGTTGACAGGTCGTCATTGTCATAAGTCTTATTAAATGTCTTTTTTTCAAGATTCGATAAACGTGTTTTAAGATTTTGTCCCTTATTAACTTTTTTGAAAACGTGTTTTTCAAGTTCATCTACTGCGGGATAATCCATTGTAGCTGCGCTATCAGGTTCTTTTTCGTATGTTATATAATCACTTTCTTCCAAAAAAGTGTCTTCTTTGGGAGAAATTTCTTTTCCCATTTCATTGGCATTCAGGTCTTTTGATAATTTTGCAACTCTTGAATCTGTTTTGCCTGTCTGAGCTTTACCGTAAACCTTTTCTTCTAATCTTTTTAATCTTGATGAGTCATTTTCATTCGAAAATGTGAAACCGTATAATGATTTTTCGATTTTATCAATTGTCGGATTTGCCGCAAATGCACAGTTTGTAATCAATAAAAGGGTTAAGATGATGATTATTTTTTTCATAATAAATTTCTCCTCAAAAGCAGAATAACCCGCTCTGAAAAGTAAATATATTCTATGATTTGCGGATATTCCCAATCAAAAAAACAAGACCTTTGTCATAGGACAAAAGTCTTAGTTTTATGCATAAATTAAACAATTATATTATTTGTTGATGAGCTTTAACTCTTTTAATGCTTTTAATTCTGCCTGATATGGGGAAATTTTTGTAATATCATCAATTACCTTAGGTAATTTTTCTATTACATAATCGATTTCTTCTTCTGTTGTGAATCTGCTCAAACTCCAGCGAATACTGCCATGTATTGCCGTAAACGGTACATTCATAGCCCTTAAAACATGGCTGGGTTCAAGTGAACCGGATGTGCAGGCAGAACCTGATGATGCACAGATACCCAAATCGGATAAGTGAAGCAAAATTAATTCGCCTTCAATGTATTCAAAACCAATGTTTGTGGTGTTTGGTACACGTTTTGCAAGTCCGGTATTTACCCTTGCATTATAAATATTGTGTAAAATCCCTTTTTCTAATTTATCTCTTAATCTTGCAACTTCTGTCATTTCATAATTTAAATTATCTGTTGCAAGTTCTGCTGCCTTCCCTAAACCGACAATATATGGAACATTTTCTGTTCCCGCACGTTTGCCCCTTTCCTGATGCCCGCCTATAATAAGCGGTGAAATCATAGTTTTTGAATTGACATATAAAGCCCCGATTCCTTTTGGAGCATGTAATTTATGACCTGAAATTCCAAGCATATCAATTCCGCATTCAACAACATTTATTGGGACTTTACCTGCTGCTTGTACTCCGTCAACAAAGAATTTTGTTTCCGGATTTTTTGATTTAATTATTTCTGAAATTTCTTTTATAGGATTAATTACGCCTGTTTCGTTGTTTGCCCACATAACAGATACAAGCGCGGTATCATCATTTATCAGATGTGATAATTCATCGGTATTCAGTTCCCCGTTTGAATTTACTCCGATATAATCAACTTTATAACCCTGTTTTTCAAGGTATTTATAAACATTCAACACGCATGGGTGTTCAATTTTTGTTGTTATTATATGTTTTTTCTTTGAATTAGCCAATGCCCCGCGGATAGCAGTATTTGCACTCTCACTGCCGCAGGAAGTGAAAATAATTTCTTTTTCATTTTCTGCGCCGAGAAAATCTTTTAATTTCCCTCTTGCTTCACGGATTGCGTGAGAAGATTTTTTGCTGAAGTCATACATACTTGACGGATTTGCGTATTCTTCTTTAAAATACGGCATCATTTCTTCAAGAACTCTCTCATCAACTTTTGTAGTCGCATTGTTGTCTAAGTATATTAATTTATCCATTATTTTACCTCTATAACATTTATATCGTCGCCTAATGCATGTTTAAGAGTCTGTTCAACAAAAACTTTCAATGTCATTGTTGAATTTTTACATCCGGAACACATTCCTTTTAGTTTGACATAAATATCTTTATCTTTAATGTCGACAAGCTCTATATCTCCGCCGTCTTTGTTGAGCTCGGGAGAAATCTGACTTTCTATTACACTGTTTACCTTAAGAATCCATTGTGTTGAAGTCATTTTTTCTTCTTTTTTGTCTTCTGTTTTACCGTTATAATAATTGTCTATAATTTTTTGAATTTCGCCTTTGCATCTGCCGCAAGCGCCGCCTGCTTTAGTGTAATTTGTTACTTCTTCAACTGTTTTTAAATTATTTGTTTTAATTGCATCAAGAATAACTTTATCGGTTACCTGAAAACATGTGCATATCATCTTTTCTGTGGTTTCATTTTGAACGTTGTCTAAAGATACATAACCGTCTTTTTCGTAATTTTTGAACGCATCTTCAAGTGCCTCGTAACCCATAACTGAGCAGTGCATTTTTTCAGGCGGTAAACCGTCTAATTGATCCGCAATGTCTTTATTTGTAATTTTTTTGACTTCGTCAACGGATTTTCCGATAATCATTTCGGTTAAAATACTTGAACTTGCAACAGCGCTGCCGCAGCCAAATGTCTGGAATTTTGCATCTGTTACGATATTATCTTTTATTTTTAAATATATTTTTAACTGATCTCCGCATACCAATGAACCGGCAGTCCCAACGGCATCTGCATCTTCAATAGTCCCGACATTTCTGGGGTTGCGGTAATGATCCATAACTTTTTCGGAATAATCCCACATTATATTGTTCCTTTCTTCACAATCTATCTGAGAACATTATAAAACAAAAAAAATGTAAAACCTTACCCTTAATTATTATTTAATTATTTTATAATTTTTTCGCAATATTTTTCGACAGGGCATTTTTCACAAAGCGGTTTAATTGGTTTGCATACATTTTGCCCGTGTGTAACTAAAAGAGAGTTTATAGGAATCCAGTATTTTTGCGGAAGTTTTTCTCTCAATGCAAACTCTGTATCTTCAGGATTCTTTGTCTTTAGGTAGCCCAAACGATTAAAAATTCTGTGGACATGAACATCCACACAAATAGCGGGTTTATTAAATCCTTCAGACAGTACAAGATTTGCCGTTTTTCTGCCCACCCCTCTGAATTTGCAGAGTTCTTCTATATCGCAGGGAACTTTGCCATCATATTTTTCAACTATTATTTTTGAGAGTTCAATAATTTGTCCGGCTTTATTTTTATAAAATCCGACAGGATAAATTGCTTTTTCTAAGTCTTCGACTTTAATATTCATCATACCCTGAGGGGTTTTGGCAAGCTCTAGCATCCTCAAAGTTGCTGGATACGTTGTTTTGTCATTTGTTCTCAAGCTTAATATGCATGCAATCAACACAAGATAGGGATCTTTAAAAGAATCCATAAGTTTTACAAAGTCACTTTGCGGCTGTTTGGCTTTTTGTAGTTCTTCTATTACTTTATCTATATTTGTCATTAATTAAATAATTCCTCAACATCCAGAGTTGTTTTAAGTTTTAATGCATATATATTGTCGCGTTCAAATCTTTCAAGTTTAACCGCATCTTTTTCGGTTGTTATAATGTTCCCCGGGATATCAATAATATCAGTCGGTTTATATTGATGGTGGTCATCAAATGTAACAGTTTTTGATATATTGAAATCTTTTAAGAAATCATAAAACTGCTGCGGTTGCCCTATTGCACAAATTGCTGTTGCTTCCATTCCTTCCATAAGCCGCTGACCTGTTTTTATGTTGTATACATAATCCGGCTCTGTATAGCAAATCTGAGTCGGTAATTTCAATCTTTTGTTCATTATTTTTGCAACTCTTTTTGCCATATCATGCTTTGTATTTTTACTCACAATAATCATTTTATCTATTCGGTCTAAGGCCTCTGCACCTTCTCTCAGAGGTCCTGCAGGAAGCAGATTTTCGTTGCCGAAACCTTTTACGCTATCCATAAGCACAAGGTCTAAGTCTCTGTGAAGTTTTCTATGTTGAAATCCGTCGTCAAGTATGATAATTTCAACCCCATATTTTTCCACTGCAAATTTAGATGCTTTATAGCGATTTTTACAGGTGAAAACCAAACATCCCGGTGTATTTTGAGCAAGCCAAGCCGGTTCATCTCCACATTCTGATGCTTCAAAAAATAAACTTTTTCCGTCAGATATCATATTTATGTTCTTATTATCAAGCTTTCCGCCATATCCCCGTGATACAATTGCAACTTTTTTATTTCTGGAAACTAAGTATTTTGCAATTTCAGATACCACAGGGGTTTTCCCGACACCACCCGTCGTCATGTTCCCCACTGAAATTACAAATGCATCTACCTTTTTCGGGCGCAGAATTTTTTTATCATATACAAAGTTTTTAAAATGAGCTCCCAACCCGTAAAAAAACGAGCAAAATTTTAGTATCTCAAATAATACTCCTTTGGGTTCTCGTGTATAGTGTAATTTGGTAATTGCGGTTTTTATACTCATAATATTAGAATAATAATCTGAATAATAAGAATC
>CACXAK010000006.1 GCA_902765655.1 uncultured bacterium
ATTATTCAGCCAAGCTGGTTAATGAGTTATACATTTGTAAATACGTTTGATTATACAAATGCAGCCGGTGTAAGAATTAAATCAGATCCGTTACATGCAATCAATATGGCACCTGGTGTTAAATTCATCGGTAACTTAAAACACGGATGGCAGCCGTATGTAAGTATGCGAATGGTATGGAATATAATGGATCAGACGGATTTCCATGCAAACAATGTTTCATTACCTGAATTAAGTGTTAAACCTTACTTCCAGTATGGTGTCGGGTTACAAAAACGCTGGGGAGACAGATTTACCGGATTTGCTCAAGCAATGTTAAGAAGCGGCGGACGTAACGGTATTGCTCTTTCTGCCGGTTTGAGATGGGCTATTGGTAAAGATTACCACAGTTATCCTGACTACAAACCAAAGAACAAAACATCAAATATAATAAAGAAAACAACAACAAATAATATGCATGATGTAACTACATCTGTTGAATCTCAAAAAGTTATTGTTAAGCAGCTTGATGATAATGGCAAGAAGATGTATGACAATACAAAACCTGTTGTTCAGTTACAAAATTCATCTACAAATATTAATAAGCAGGTTTCAAGTGTAAAACCTAAAAAAGTAAGTTACAAAAATACGACTCTTACATCTAATAGTGCCGTAGTGACAAAATTATAAGTGCACTTATGTGATATCAGGGATGTAATATTTCTGATTCATGTAATAGAGACCAATTAAAAAATAAACAAAAAAGGAACATTATGTTCCTTTTTTGTTTATTGAATGTTTTTTTTTAATAAAAATCATTTCCTGTAGTTTCTTTAGTTAATATTTCGGTGTTAACAGATTTTGCGCTTTTACTGATTTTAGCGGTTCGTGAAGCCTCTTCGAGCATATTAATTTCGAACTCCTTATTTTTTAAGTTTTCTAACGGGGATATATTAAATACTCTGCCGATAACATATTCCATATTTTTATTGTATTGATCAAACACTTCAGCCGCTCTTTTTGGCGATTTAAATTTTAATTTTTCCAAAATATTTTGCGATACATTTTCGATCCCATAAATAAATGTGTATATACTAATCGTATCGCCTTCCTGATTGTATGGAAAAATTCCATCAGTTATTATGCTGTGCTTGTTCTTTTTATGTATAAATTGAAAATTAAATGATTTGAACGCATTGTCTACACTTAAAATTTTCATATCCCAAAATTTTGTTTTAGAGAGTCTTTTTTTAATTTGTTTAAATTCCAAAATATCTTCCTTAGACATATTATCGATAATCGGGAGTGCAGATTTATCAATTTTCAAAGCACAAAAATTTGGCTGTTTATTATTTCTGTCATTAATACTAAAAATACTTGGGGCATTAATACGCATTAAAAATTTATCTCCTTGAGTCTGCTGATATTATATGGTGTAAATGTTACACTATATAATATAACATAAAAATTTTTAGCCACAATAGTAAATAGGGTATTATTTTTTATTCTTGCTAAAAAAAAATTTACAAAAACCGTATTGAGGGTAAAATAAAATCTATTTGTAACAGAGTAAGTGATTTGAGAAATTTGAGCTGAAAGTTCGGGAATTGTATTGGTACAAAATTGCACCTAACATATACACTTGCCGGTATTGAATAAATATTATTTTATTTTTTTTATCAATTTTGCAGGATTACCTGCCACGATTGCATTATCAGGTACATCTTTTGTAACAACGCTTCCTGCTCCAATTACGGAATTTTTTCCTATTGTTACCCCAGGGAGTATAGTACAATCAGCGCCTATCCATACATTTTCTCTGATTTTTACAGGTTTTGGAGTGGAATTAATTCTTGTTTCAGGGTTTATATCATGGTTTAATGTAACAATAGTAACATTTGGTCCTATCATTGTTTTATCACCAATTTCGATTCCTCCGTTATCCTGGAAGCGGCAACAAGAATTTATAAATACATTTTTACCAATTTTTGTGTTTTTCCCAAATTCTGTATGAAAGGGCGGAATTATAAAACAACTTTCATCAATTTCAATTGCCGTTAATTCGGAAAAAAGTTCTCTGATTCTTTGGGGTGAATTATATTTTGAATTTAACTCCATTGTAATTTTTAATGCTTCCTGTGCATATTCCCCGAAAGAAAATAACAAATCTGAACCCCACTCTATTGGTGTTTCAGCTTTCATTAATTCTCTGATTTTTTCAATATTCAATACTTTATTTGACATAAATATACCTTACTTTGTTGTTTGATTATATTATAAATAAAAACATGTTAATTTGCTTGTGTATTATAAAATTTGGTAACTATATACAAGTTTACACAAATGATAAATTTATCCAAAAAGTTTTTTTATTGTTGGTTTTTGTATTGCATCTAAAGTTTCATCAAATTGTCTAATTACTTCTTTAGAGAAAAATATATATTGTTGTTGCACTCTTTTAGCGGTTTTCTTATCAGGAATAACTTTTTTAAAATTTGCAACCAAAGTAGGTTTTAAATTCATTTCTTTTTTTATTAATTCTAATGCTTGCTTTGGGGTTTTAGATTTTTCAACTAACTTGTAAAACATATCAATATCAATTTCTAGTGGTATATTTGAATGTTTAGTCATTTTTTTTATGCCTTTTATTATTTCTAAAACTTCGGCTTTATTTATATACTTACCCCCAGCAGCAAATGCTGCAAAAAGCATTTCAATTATTACATTTGGACTTGCACTATGTGTCATAGGTATTATTCCATTTCGTTGTGCCATCGTATTAAATTTTTTCATGTTTGTAATACAACTTTTTTTAGTTTTACCAACTATACCTGCCGTAAAACTTTCATCAAAAACATCATAACCGAGTTTTCTAATTACATTATCTGATATCTGTGTAGGAGGAACAGAACTATCTATAAGTAATATTCCATGAGTATCTTTAAATTGCTTAATTTTAGATGCGTCTCTAACAATGTATTTACCAGGTTTTAATCTTTTATTATGTCTAACAATAACTGAACCTTTAGGAAGCCTTACTGAGCCACTTGTAAATATATCTGCGGTATAACCGGCAACAAACTTCCCTTTATCATTTGCTTTTAATGCAGAATTAAAAGGTAACATTATACAATATTTTTTATTATCCCAATTCCCGCCCATGTGTCCTTTTACAGTATGATTTATGGAAAAATGCACACTATCTCTAATGCTATTTATTCCAGTTTTTGCAAATACTGAATCTCTAGTACTTCTAATTATCCCATTAACAGGTGCATAATCCGTCATGTGGCAAAGTAATAGGGAACTTTCATTAAATCCTTGAGCAACAGTTGTTCTTGAAGGATGACGAGTCGCAAACGAAAATAACTCCCGACCACCATTATTTCTGGCAAGAAGTTTTGAATCCCTAAACAAATTTAGACCAATTTTTGCTAAACTCATTTCCTCGTTTCCCCTATATAAATATATAAAGTATTTTTATTTACATAAATTGATTAATTGTAAATTTATGTAAAAACATGTTCTGCTAAAGCATGAAGGCTGGTGCAATTTACCTTTATAATAAGTATATGGCATCAATACTATCTCTAAACTTCAAATCATTCCAGCATTTGCAACAAGTATTAGTTGACGAAACAGCTTGTGTTGCTTATTTAGAGGAACTTGTTTGGGAAGGGGTGCCAGTTAGTCCGTTTGATAAAACCTCAAAAGTATATAAATGCAAAAATGGTAAATATAAGTCTGTAGGTTGGGTGAAACCCGACAATAACTTTTGAGTGCAAAAGAGTGCAAGAATAGGGCAAAAAATGAGTAAAAAAGTGCAAAGAAAGTCACTTTTGGAGTAGTTTGAAATTTAGATTCTCAATCGCTTTCCGATTGCTAGAATTTAGTGGTGTTGGGCAGGTATGCCCAACCTACCTGCTTTGATATGAGTGGGCTTTACAAAAAATTGCAAACTGTCTGTAAAGGCACACCCTATATGATTATTTGTAACAGTGTAGTTGATTATTAAACATAAAAAAATATAATTAATTTGTGTTGTTTTTGAAAACTTTTTACTTAGACACCTAGTTGTGTATAAATCTAAGCTTTTTGTTGTATTTTTCTGTTTTATACTCATTATAATTATTGATTTTATGAAATTTTAGTGTATAATATAAATAGGAATAAGAGTTATTTTACCGGAAATAAATGTACTTATCGTTATATTGAAACCCTATCTGTATTTACCTCCGGGAGAAGAAAAAGATATGTCCGTTAGAGTTGCAAAAACAAAGAAATTTTTATTTGCACTAATGTTGAGTTTGGCATTTACAACAAATGTTGCAAGTGCTGATTTGGCTGAAGACATAAAGAATGATGCAGTTGGAGAGAGCGTACTTACCGAAAATTATACATTTAGTGCTCCTGCAGGTGCATTGGCAGGGTCAGGCAGAATCTATACTATAAAAAGTGCGGTTCAAGCTGCTATTGCAGGTGGAGGCCATGCAGGGATTTCTGTTGCTTACGGACAAACTCTTACGATACAAGATGTATCTTCTATAAGTGGATTTGCAGATACTGTAAATGGCGGATTTCTTACCAATGCCGGAACTGTAAATATAAATGCGATTAACAACAATGTTACATTCACATCTAATACAGTGAATGGTGTTTATAACGATGTTTACGATAATTCAGGCACAATAAACCTTAATGCAGGCACATATGTTGAAGGGACAGAAACAAAACCGCGCATAATTACTTTTAACGGTGCTGTTAATTATGTTGTTCCTGAAAGCCCTGAAGTTCCACATCCGGTTGATGGTTCATTAGTTCTCAATGGCAATGATACTGCAAAAGGCGGAGAATATCATTTTAACAGTGATCTTGGCGGGAAATTAAATCTGCGTAACGGTGCTGTAATCAGACTTGGTGCATACAACCATGAAACAGGTAAAGCGTATGGTGAAGAGGGCTATACTGTAGCTACAGATCTGAATAAGCAAACATATGGTGCACTAAGACTTGTCGAATTCAATCCCGGATCTAATACTGACCATAATATGGTTACTCTTGACCTTAGAAACGGTTATGTTGACAGGCATGATTTTGGTAAAGTTACGCAAAACGCATCCGTAAACCATTTACTCGATGTTGATATTAATGCAGGAAAGGCGGATTGGTTTACTGCTGAATCAACAACCGCAATAAATGGTGATATATTGCTTGGTGGATTCAATTTACTTTCCGGTGAAGGTTCAGAACAAAAAATAATTAATCTTTCCAGAAACACATTTAGATTTGCTATGGCTTTAAAACCGGGTTTTGATATTGAACAAGATATAACCAAATACGGTTCAACATATACAGTCAAATCTATCGATTATGACTTTTTAAGCGGTAATTTGGTACTTAATGCTGATGAATTTCAACCAAACGGCGGAACAATAGACTTGGTTTACAAAACAAGCAGAGATTATTTGAGACTTGGTAAGGGAAATCACGCAACATACAGCGATGAAGGTGCAACAGCTGCAGAAAAAGATATAGTCAAAGTAAAAGATGATGACCATCCTTATGTCGTAGTAATTAACGGTGATGTATATTACTTCAGACCGAAAGAAACTTCGGATGCAAAAAATGATGCGATTATTGACCTTGCTGCAACGGGTTCTGTAGCGATTAGAGAAGTTTTGGAAGATAATGATTATATATTTAAACAATGGGATGAAAAAAAGGGTATGTATCATTATTATACATACAGCATAAATTCTCTTCCAAAATCAATTTGGGATCATACCGAAGCAACTAAAGACTCTTATAACTATTACAAAGTAGTATTTGATACCGATACAAATGGTTACACTACTAAATATTATAATATCAATTTGCGTGAAGATTTTATGCATGACATTGATACGACCACCTGGACACCATCCAGTGAGAGTGAACCCGGTACTATAGATCCTGATTATACGTGGTGGCCTGCAGGTGCAACAATTCCTGGTGCAAGTAATTTTAAACCGTACATGAGCGGAGGTGATTTAACCAAAGCAATCGGTTTTGTTCGCTTCAATTTACCTAAGAATGGCGATACTACCGAAACAAAATATTTTAAATACACTTATACCGTTCCTGATGACTATACAAGACAAACGACAAGAAAAGAATTAAATAATGATTATATAACCAACGAGTATTTCTACGGTTTGACTTCTGGTGACAATGGCGGAGCTGTTTATAATAATAAAGGTAACGGCCTGAATATCAATGCTGATTTTATTGGGAATAAATCCACTAAGAGTTCAACAGATGGTTTTAGTGGCGGCGGTGCTATTTATAATGGAAGTTCAGGAACACTTGGTTTCATTTCCGGAACATTTATAGATAATTATGCAACTCAAAGTGGTGCTGCTATTAATAACTATAAAGGTGATATCAAAGCAATAATTGGCGATTTTATAGGAAACAATTCGGACAGAGCCGGCGGAGCTATTAGAAATATCAGCGGAACAATCGGATTGATACATGGCCAATTTATAGGCAACAGAGCCATTCCGGGTAGCACTACTTCCGGTTGGGGTGGTGCTATTGCCAGTAAGAACACCGATTCTGAGATTAAAATCATACAGGGTAACTTTATAGCAAATAATGTCGGAATGGGCGGCGGCGCCATAGATATTAATGGTAAATTAGGGACCGTTATCGGTGATTTCATTGCTAATAAGGCAGGTAAAGACGGGGGCGGAGCTATCCGTGTAGAAGACGGCGAAATCGGCTCTATTACCGGAGATTTTATTGGTAATACTGCTGAAAAGGGTGGTGCTATACATTCTCAGACAAAGAACAGTAAATCACGTTATGGAACAATATACGGTGATTTTATAGGCAACAAGGCAACAAAAGGAGACGGCGGTGCCATTAATAACGATTCAGGTTCTTCTACTTTTGATGCTATTTATGGGGATCTTATAAACAATAGCGCATCTGGTAATGGTGGAGCCATTAATACTAAAGGTAAAATAAACAGAGTATCTGCTAATTTTATTGGTAATGTAGCAAATGGTAAAGGTGGTGCGATTTATCTAAATGGTACAAATTCGGTTGTTGCTATATGCGCAGATGCTTATGGAGATAGTCTGTTTACGGGTAACAAAGCAGGTGATGTTTATAACGATGTTTATAATGATAAGGGAACTTTAAAACTTAATGCTGAAGCAGAATCTGAAACTAAACAACATACGATAACATTTGACGGTACAATTGAAGGTGATGGTTCAGGCAGGATTGATATTAATAGTGACTCAACAAAAAATGGCGGTAAATATATATTCAATAATACTGTCAGCGGAAATAAGGTTTACCTTTATAATGATGCGGATGTTAAATTAGGTAGTGTTACTCAGGCAGACAATTCTGATAACATTGGTCATTTCAATGTTAATATATTGCAAAATGACGAAAACCACGGGAGTATAGATTTACAAAACGGGTATATAGAACCTCAGGCACAGTCATTAGGTGCTGTTACTCTCAAATCGGACTTATATTTGAAAATTGATGCAGATTTGCAAAATACGCTTGCTGATACATTTTCTGCCACATCATTTACTTCATCGGGCGGAACACATAAATTTATGATAAACAGTATAAACGTTCTGGCAGACAGCCCGAGTGATTCTCCGGTAGAAGTTAATGTTGCTGACGACGTATTGCGCACACATTTTGGACTTTCAAGCTCAGCAATTAATGTTGAAGGTTTGACTAAAAATTATCTGGTATCATATTCTGCTGCTTCAGGTAATTTAAAATTTTCTAATACTGATTTGTATTCTGCAGTTCATTCTGAAGAGTCGGAACGCAATTATAATATGTTAGCGGATGAAGATCTATGGTGTAATTTAGGTACTATGAAGGGGACCGGTTCAACCCTTACCATAAATGGCGGCGGTTTTGATATAAACGGTTATGATGATGTTGATCATTATTCGGGGATAACTGTTCAAAGCGGACAGACACTAAATGTTAAGAATGTCGGTGCATGGAAGGATATGTCAGGCGGGGAAGGTTCTGTTCTTAAAAATTCAGGTACCTTGAATATAACAAATACAAATTTTGAAGATAACGTTTCAACTCAAAGTCAGCTGACAGGGGGGCTTATTCTTAATACAGGATCTTCTGCCAATATGACGATAACAGACTCTTCCTTTACTGATAATACGGGTAGAATTATACGTAACATCAGCGGAGCAACTATTACAAATATGTCCGGCGTTACAATTAAAGGCGGTGGTCTGCCAACATCTAATCAGACTTATGATAGGGGTGGGGCTATATATAACGAAGGGACCATTGATAATATAGAAAATGTTGTCATAAGAGAAACTACTGCTTATGTCGGTAGTGCTATATTCAATAAAGGACATATAGGTACTGTAAAAAATATGACAATATCAGGTGCAATCTCCGCTGATAACATATTTGGTAATGAAAACCCTGCTACTATTGATTTAATTGATAATTTGACAATAGAAAATTCTTCCGGCTCAGGTTTGAGTTTCTATGGTAATGCTTCTGTTGGAACTATACAAAACTCAACCTTTACAGGTATGTATGGGTCTGGGACAAAAGTTATGGGTTTCGGACTTCAGTTTACTACTGGTGATTCAAAGGCTGCACATGCTGATTTGCTCGATAATGTAGTTGTTTCAAGTAACCAAAGAGGTGGGATAAGAATTGATGATAATGGCAATAATGCAAAGTCCTATATTACTCTGATTAAAAACTCTCAATTTACTGATAATGGCGGAACAGGTTCAGATAAAGCAGGCGGTATATGGGCAAAAACGAATACTCTTACTATTAGCGCCGATGGGGAAGGTAAAAAGACTGTTTTCAAAGGTAATAAAAGACAAGGTGCATCTGTCGGTATATGGATGGACAACAAAAATTCAACCCTTAATCTCCAACAGTTGCATAACGGTGAGATGTATATGTATGACCGCATAAACGGTACAAATGACAAATATTATGTAAATATAAGCGGTGATAATACCGGTACTCTTTATTTATATGACAATATTGTTAACGGTATGGTTGACGTACAGGACACAAAATTAAGTACAGTTGACGGAGTTATTCACTCATATACTTTCTCAACCCTCAAATCAGATGAGGACTCAAAATACTTCCTTGATATTAATTTTAAGACGGATGACCTTCCATCATCAACTATTGATAATTTTACTATAACAAATTCAAGTCTTACTCCTGAAACAGGGGTAACAAAAGAAACGACAGGCAAGATAACTATCAAAGCTCTCAACTTTATCAATGATGTTCAGGCAATGAGTGAAGGTATGGAGGCAACTCTTCAGGTTCTCCATTCGCCTACGGATAACCTTCAACTGGAAAAAGGTTTTGATAAAGAAGGTGACTTTGATGTTCTTTTTGTTCTTCAGGATGATACAAAACAAGAGGTTGAACAAATTGCACCTGTTACATCTTGGCACGATGATATTGCAATTTATTCTGTAAAAACAAAGATTTTAGGTCAGGTTGAGCTTTTGAAAACAGATACAATAAATGACACTTTACATATAATAATTGAATCTGCACTGCAGGACAAAGAGCAAATAGGTTCTATGGATACTCTCGCTGCAGTCAATCAGGCAAATTTGGCAAACAGAACATATTCAACAAATGTTGAAAATGATGTATTCAATGTATCAATGAATCTGGGCGCAACTGAAGGCGGTAATTTCACAGTTCTCGGGGCAGATTCTGTGAACCGTTCTGTAATTGATTTTGGCGAAACAGAACATTATAAAGGATTTGAACTTGATAGTCCGACAAATTTAACATTACAAAATGTTGAAATTAAAAATTCATCACAACTTGTTTCAGGTATAGCAACAAATGCAACCATTCGTGCTTATGATTCATATCTTCACGACAACGGAGAAGGTATATATACCGCAGGTAATATGAATGTTGAAGGTACAACACGTATTGATGACAACATTCACCTAATGGGAGATAATTCTGCCTTAACTATAACAGGTGCAATAAGCGAAGTCCCTGTTACAGCTAATGTTACATTTAATGGTGAAGTTGGCGGTTCGGGAACATCAACATTTACCTTTGGTGCAGGCACAGTTAATCTCGGAAATCAGGCATCAGTTTCTGATACAAATTTGACTTTGAGTAATACTACCCTTAATGTCGGGGCTAATGATGCGTTTTCCGGTGTAAAATTAACAGGCGGAAATTCTACCCTGAACCTTAAAAACGAAAGTGTCGGAGTTCAGAATTTTGATTCTCTGACTCTTAATAATGATATCAATATCGGCTTAGATGTTGATTTGACGAATTCTAGCACAGATAAAATTACAGTAGCTGCAGGTGATGTTGTTACCCCTAACGCGCATAATATTATCATAAACTCAATATACTTAATGACAGATGCCTCTAGCGCTACTACAAATATTATCTTAACTGAAGACAACCGCTTTAAAAATGTGTATAAACTCTCTAATGATATATTGGCTAATGTAACCAGAGCAGCTTCTGTTTCAGGCTCATATACTATTAATTATGCCGATTTTGCTACTGAAGTTGATCCAAGCAAAGGTATTTTGATATTTAATCGTGATAATACTGATACACTGGCTACAACCATTGTCAAGGATATGGGTGAGGCAGCAATAAAAGCTTATTTGTTACCGGAAGCAGGTGAAACAGTTGAGGCAAATCTCGGAACTTTAAATGGTGCTAAACTTGTTATTAATGGTAACGGACAAACTGATACAAACTTTATAAAAGGTGGAAATGCTCATACAGGAGTTGTTCTTGGCGATGGTAAAACACAAACTCTGGAAGTCAATAATGTAAAAGAATGGAGCGGATTTACTGATAGCGCTATTAAAAATAAATCTGACGGTACAGTTAAAATTTTAAATACAAATTTCTCCGGTAATACTGTTTCTGATATTGATAACAGCGGGGTTTTAGAGTTTAGCGGAACTAATACTTTGGTAAAAGTTAACGATTCTGCTGCAACTGCTAACGGTACAATTGAAATAAAAGACGGAACAACAACTATCGCCAATGTTCAACAGAAATCAGTTACAATAACTAACGGAAAACTTGTTGTTTCAAATAGTCTGACTACAACAAGCGGAGTTACAAATAATAAAGTATATGGTTTAGAAATAACAGGCGGAACCATAAATTCATCTGTTTCAGGTGCTTTGGGTTCAACAAGAATCAATTCAGAAGGAACAGTATCTTTAACCGACGGTAAAACAATATCTCAACAGATAAATCTGGTTGCAGGTACATTTAATACAAGTGCTTCAGGTATTAAAGGCGGATTAAATATAACCGGCGGAACAATAGAATTGACAGGAGGAACTCTTACTTCTGAAATAATGGGTACTACAGGTACAACCATAGTTAAAGGTGATGTAACAATAGGCACTAACGGTTCTGTTGTTAATGATGTTAGTATTGAAGGTAAACTGACATCTTTAGCAAATCAAATAACCGGAGATATATCAAACGCAGGTAATTTGTACTTAACGGGCGGAGCTAATGCAAATGCAATCACAGGTGTAGGTACAACAACCTTCTCAAATACTTCATCAAACTCTGCAGCAATAGAAAATGATGTAGTTAACACAGGAACATTAACAAATACAGGTTCAATAACAGGTAATGTAACAAACAGCGGTACAATCCAAAACAACGGAACGTTGACCGGTGCTGTTACAAACAATGGTGGAGCATCACTAACATCGTTAGCAAATAAAATAACCGGAAATATATCAAACGCAGGTAACCTTTACTTAACAGGCGGAGCGAATGCCAATACAATCACAGGTGGCGGTACAACAACCTTCTCAAATACTTCATCAAACTCTGCATCAATAGCAAATGCGGTAGTTAACTCAGGAACGTTAACAAATACAGGCGCTATAACAGGTGACGTAACAAATAACGGCACCTTAACAAGTTCAGTAAATAATTTGCAGGGTGCAATAGCAAATACTGGCACGTTTAACGCAACAGGCACATTGGCAAAGACAATATCAGGAAACGGAACTACAAAAGTTAACGGCAGCTTGGCATTGAATGACGGAGCTAATGTAGTTGGCAGTTTAGATATAAACGGCGGAACATTGACAGTATCAGAAAATGCCATAACAACCCATAATGTAGGCTCTTTAAAAGATAGCGGTAGTCCCAGCGGTAATTTTGAAATAGATTTGAAATATGTTGGCACAGATGTAAGTTCTGATACAATAAACCTTGGTTCTGATACAACAGAATATACCTTAAAGATTACTAGTTTGAATGAAATTGGAACTAGACCGGATGAATTTGAGACTCAGATATTAACAGGTACAAATGGTAATACCAAACTGGATATATCTTCAATAGCATCACAGTTTAATTCTTTTGTAACAGAACAAGAAGAAGTTCCTTTAGCATCAAGTACAATAGCATATAATGCAGATTATGGAACGCGGAAATGGGATAAGACAACAACATTAAGCGTAATTGGTTCTGATACAGGGTTGCTTGACACTTTAAAATATACAACAGTTCGAGATAACTATAGATGGGATCCAAAAGCAGAGAATTTGACCTTAATAAACACCTATACCGGAACTGGATCCTCAGATAGAAAAATAGACTTTACAGGAATCTTTGTTACGAGTGCAACTGGAACTTATACAATGCAGGAAAGTACGTCATTGGGTACAACATCAGCAGGTAAGCTGACATTAGATGGCGTAACAAGTGGCACTAATATAACAACAGTAAATTTGAACGGAAATAACGGATTCAATTTAACAAATGCAACAGAACTCGTTTTGAATAATATAGATTTAAAAGGTGCGAGCGGGAACTTAATTAGTGCAACAAATGACGGAGCCAGTGTAAAATTAAATAACTCCGTAACCGAAGGAAATATCGTAAAAACCGGCACAAATAAAATGACTGTTGTTACAACAGGTAATACCACTTTGGGAGGCAACACAACAAATGTTGCATTAACAAACAACGGTACATTAATAAACAATGGTACAATCACCGGTACCGTTAACAATACAGCGTCTTTTGAAAATAATGGGAATGGTGCAATTAGTGGAACTGTAACAAATAGTGGTACATTGACATCATTAGCGAATAAAATAACCGGCGATATATCAAACGCAGGTAACCTTTACTTAACAGGCGGAGCAAATGCCAATGCAATCACAGGTGTTGGTACAACAACCTTCTCAAACACTTCATCAAATAGTGCATCAATAGCAAACGCAGTTGTTAACTCAGGAACGTTAACAAATACCGGCGCTATAACAGGTGACGTAACAAATAACGGCACCTTAACAAGTTCGGTAAATAATTTGCAGGGTGCAATAGCAAATACTGGCACGTTTAACGCAACAGGCACATTGGCAAAGACAATATCAGAAAACGGAACTACAGTAGTAGACAGTACATTAACTTTAAATAATAACGGACATGTCGTAGGAACCCTGAATGCTAACGGCGGTACAATTACGATATCAACAGACAGTATAACAAGCCATAATATCGGAACCTTAACAGGTAACGGAAATCTTGTAATAGATATCAATTCAGGTGCTCAAACAGTAGATAATATATCATATACAACAGGCGGAACAGGCACATTAACAATAACAAGCCTGAATGATATAGGAACAAAACCGACCGCAGAAGGAACATATAATTATACAGTATTAACAGGAAGCGGAATAACTCTTGCACTGGATAATGCGATAAAGACAAGTTCTGAATGGTATCAGGAAGAAACAATAACTCCTGGTACAAAAACACCCGATGCAATACAGGCAAATACAGAATGGAATCATAAATATTATGAACGCTGGAAAGATACACATACAGCAAAATCACTTGATGTATCCGGAAACAAACTTGTATTTAACGTAATGAACCATCAGACAGATGGACAAGAAGTTTTGGGCGATACACTTAAACTTGTAAATAACGATACAACAAATACAGTAAAGAACTTTACGGCAAATGAAGACGGAGCAGTATATACAGTATCAGAAAACCTTGGCGTAACAAAAGGCACAGTAAATATAAACGGTATTGCAGGCGATAGTGCGGAAACAATTAACCTGAACAGTAAATCAGGGTTTGAACTTGGTGAAGATGCAACCGCACTTAACTTCAATAATGTAACAGTAGGCGGTAATACAACAATAGCAACAGTAACAAATGAAAATGCAATAGTTAATGTAAATAATTCAATAATAAATGGTGCAATAACAGGTGCAGTATCATACGCAGTTAATACATCAGGCACAACAACATTATCAAACGTAACAGCAGGAGCACTAACAAACACAGGAACATTAACACTTTCAGGTGATACAACAGCATCTGTAACAAACAGTGGTACAATCCAAAACAACGGAATGTTGACCGGCGCTGTTACAAACAATGGTGGAGCATTATTAACATCATTAGCGAATAAAATTAACGGAGATATAACTAACTCCGGTACAGTAAACTTAACAGGTGGTGGTTTAACAACCGCTATCTCAGGCGGAAATATAACCATAAGCGGAGATGTTACATCTAATGCAGGTAATCTTGCAGGTGCTATTTCTAACGCTTCTTCTACTTTGACATTAACCGGCGGCGATATATCAGGAAATATTTCAGGTAACGGTACAACAAAAATCTCAGGAACCGTAACAAATACAACAGGAAAAACTCTAGGCAATGCCGTAACATTAGACAGCGGTTCTAAATTAACAACCGTAGCAGGAGCAATAGCAAACACTATAACAGGAGTAACAAGTCCTGCAACAACACCAATAGTAGAGCTAAATGGCGGCACGTTAGGTGATCATACAATTTCAAAAGCAAAAATTGTTATTGCAGATAATGTAACTGCAAACGCAGATAATCTTGCAGGAACAGAAATAAATAACGCAACAGCAGGTAAAACATTAACACTTACAGGCGGCGATATAAAAGCAGAAATAACAGGTAACGGAACAACTGCAATAACAGGAACAGTAACAAATACAGGAAATAATGATTTAAACAACGCAATAAATGTCGCTACTACCGGCACATTAACAACCGGCGCGGGAACATTAAAAAATACAGTAACAAATTCCGGTACTGTTGATTTAACAGGCGGTGACTTAACAACTACTATTTCTGGCGGAAATATCACAATAAGCGGAAATGTATCATCTGATATTACTAAATTAGACGGTACAATTACTAATAATTCAACATTTAATATGACGGGCGATTTGTCAAAAGATATTGGCGGTACAGGAACAACTGTTTTGCAATCCACTACATCTGCTGTTGGAGCAAACAGAACAGTTACAGGCACATTAGATTTGAACGGCAAGACTATTGGTATGAAAGATAGTTCGTACGAGGAGACATTGACTGTCGGAAAATTGATAAACGACGGTAATTTGACGTTAGATGTAGATGCAAGAACAACAACAGGTAATCATGACACAATAAATATAACAGGAACAGAGGCAAACAGTTCTGTAATAACTATAACTGATTTAAATATGTTAATACCTGCATCAATATCAGGCGATACATACACTTATCAAAAACAAATTTTGACCGGAAATACAAACGGCGCAACATTGTCACTTAGTACAGGGGTAACCAATGTATATAATAAAGAAATAAATATAAACAGAACAGGTGAAACAGATTTAGACACCAACGAAATAAATTGGGACGCAAACTATGGCGGCTGGACTCAAGACGGAACAGAAATAAGACAAGTAACTATTACAGATTCAAGTACTACATCATTGCAGGACAGTATAAAATATATAATAAATAAGGTTTGGGATACTCCGCAATATACCACTAAATCAGAAAACCTTGCAATAATGAATACTTATACAGGTACTGGTTCTGATAACAGAATAATTAACTTCACAGGAATTCATGAGGATGCGGATGCTCATGGAACATATACCGTAAAAGCCAATATTGGCACATCTTCTGCAGGCAAAATGACTCTGAATGGTGAAAGAGTCGGTGACAGCAATACTACTGTTAATTTAGATGGCAAAGCAGGATTTGCACTTTCTAATGCAACAGAATTAACTATAAAAAATATCAATATGCAGGGTAATGATACGTTAATAACCGTAAGTAATGCTTCAGCAAAAGTTAATCTTGAAAACACCAATATGAATGGTGCAATTACAGGTTCTGCTGAATATGATATGAATACAACCGGCGCAAATACACTTAAAAACGTAACAGGAGCGAAGGTAGCAAACAGCGGCACATTATCCTTAAGCGGTACAAATAATCTTGTAAATATAACCAATGCTGCAGGTTCAACAACTATCACAGGCGGTACAACAACATCAGGTGCTATAACTCAAAATACAGTAACAATAAGCGGCGGTAAATTAGTTGCAACAAACGGAATAACAACAACTAATGGTGTGACAAATAATGTTGCAAACGGCTTGGAAATTCAGGGTGGTATAATCAATTCTGCAATTTCAGGAACCGGAAGTGTAGATATTGCCGCAGGAACCGGAACAGTATCTTTAACAGACGGCAAAACAATAAGCCAGCAAATTGATTTGAAATCAGGAACATTTAATACAAATGCAAGTGGTATTGGAACAGGAATAACCTTGAATGGCGGTAATGTTGAATTAACAGGCGGTACTTTAGCAAAAGCCATTTCAGGAACTACTGGCACTACAACAATCAAAACAGGTAATGTTTCAATAACAGATGGCTCTATAGGCAATAATGTTGTTATCGATTCAGGCTCATTAACTTCAGATATTAGTAAATTGGGCGGAACAATTACCAACAATTCAACATTTAATATGGCCGGCGATTTGTCAAAAGATATTGGCGGCACAGGAACAACCGTTCTTCAGTCTGATACATCTGCTGTTGCAGCAAACAGAACAGTAACCGGCACATTAGATTTGAACGGTAAGACTATTGGTATGAAAGATAGTTCATACGAAACATTGACTGTCGGAAAATTGATAAACGACGGTAATTTGACGTTAGATGTTGATGCAACTGCAAATAAAGCTGACCAGATAGTTATAAATAATACAGATCCAAACAACTCTGAATTAACAATAACAACATTGAATTTGACAGCACCAACTGATGTAGCTGAAGATAGTTACACATATTCAAAAATGATTTTGACAGGTAATACAAGCGGCGCAAGTATAGTTTTGGATCCTGACGCTGCAGCTCCTTATATTGTCGTAGATAAAGATATTGAAAGAACAGGAACAGATACTCTTGCTACAAACACAATTAATTGGAATGACAACTATGGCGGCTGGAAAGAAGCCGGACTTCAGAATAATAATGTTGAAATCGTAGGTACTGATACAATTAAATATTCTATTGCAAAAACTTGGAGTGGAACAAAAGAATATACTTCAAAAACAGAAAACCTTGCAATAATGAACACCTACGATGATACAAACAGAACTGTTGATTTTAGCGGAATTTTAAATGACCCGACTGCTCAAGGAAATTATACTGTAACTTCTGACCTTGGTATAACAAAAGCGGGCAAATTAACTATAAACGGTGAAACAGACGGCGAAAATACTGCTGTAATCGATTTTAACGGACACAGTGGTTTTGGTCTTGATAATCCTAATACAGAATTAGTAATAGAAAATCTTGAAATTAAAGGTGCAAGTGCACTTGTAACAGAAACTGCAGCAACAACAGATGTCAAAGTTGTTTTAAACAATGTTAATATTCATGATAATAATACAGGTATTATGACATCAGGAAATGTTGAAATTAAAGGCAACTCCACTATTGCTGATAAAGTTCTGGTTCAGGGTGCAAGTTCAAAAATAGATATTGATGGTACGAATACGGTTACTTTAAATTCAAGCCTGACAGGAACCGGAACATCCAATAAATTAAATATTTCCGGCGGTACTGTTAATCTTGGTAATAATGCAAGTATCACAGGTTTAGATACTACATTTGATAATACAGCTTTAAATCTTGCAAATGAAAATACATTAAATGGCCTGAATGCAACATTCAGCGGTACTAACAATTTGAATATGGCTAATAATAGTACTAACTCTCTTGCATTGGGTAATATAAACTTAAACGGCGTATTAAATATGCAGGTTGATGCAGATTTGGCAAATAAAACAATGGACAAGATTTCAGCAACAACTGCAGCAATAGGGGCAGGCAGCAGAATTGACGTTTCAAAAATTAATTTGATGTCTCCTACAACAGAAAAACAATTAGACTTGATATTTACCGATAATTCAACTTTAGCAGGTATTGTAAACTATACAGGCGAGGGACAAATAGTTTATTCTCCAATTTATAAATATAATACGTCTTATATTCAAAAAGATGGGAAAGGATATTTCAGCTTTGCATCGGCAGGAAGTTCTCCAAGTGACTTTAACCCCGCAGTTATGGCTTCTTCTGTTGCAACAATTGTTACAGGTTATCAAAATCAAATGCAGGCACTACATCAGGGATTTTATCATATGGACAGATATATGAAACACTCTGATTCATACAGATTTGCAGCAGAAAATCAAAACAAAATTGCTTCATTAACTCCTGTTACAAATTTAGACGTAAATAGAATTCCTGAAACATCACAAGCTATGTGGGTAATTCCATACACAACTTTTGAAAGAGTTAACTTAAGCGGAGGCGTAAGTGTAGATAACATATCCTACGGAATGACTTACGGCGGGGATTCTGACATGTTCGATATGGGTCACGGGTTTAAGGGCGTTATATCCGGATTTATCGGATATAACGGCAACCATATGACCTATAACGGAGTTTCAATGACCCAAAATGGCGGGTTTTTGGGTGCAACATTAAATGCATACAGAGGTAATTTCTTTACGGGATTAACGGTATCTACAGGGGCAAGTGCAGGTGATGCTGACACAATGTATGGACATGATAATATAACTTTATTAACTGCAGGTATTGCAAATAAAACAGGTTACAATTTTGAATTTCTGAAAGGTAAAATAATTCTTCAGCCGGCATTATTCTTAGGATATTCATGGGTTAATACTTTTGATTATACAAATTCGGCAGGTGTAAAAATAAAACAGGATGCACTAAATGCTTTACAAATTGCTCCAGGAATAAAACTTATAGGAAATACAAAGAACGGTTGGCAGCCATATGCAGGAATTGATATGGTTTGGAATATATTTATGGGAAGGAATCAGGCGACCGCGAATG
The DNA here is from genome assembly GCA_902765655.1 of uncultured bacterium. Lineage (GTDB taxonomy): Bacteria > Cyanobacteriota > Vampirovibrionia > Gastranaerophilales > Gastranaerophilaceae > Zag111. The sequence continues at coordinate 19,288 of CACXAK010000006.1, forward strand.
AAGTGGTTCTTCCTAAATTGTCTGAACGTGCTTATGTTCAATACGGAGTTGG
>CACXAK010000007.1 GCA_902765655.1 uncultured bacterium
AAAACAACTTTTTATTTGTGGCTTCCTATTCCGAGAAAATATGATTCTTGTGTAAAATTTTGCCAGGATATGCTTGAAAAATCAGGTATTGTAGTTGTTCCGGGGACTGCTTTCGGAACGTACGGCGAAGGATATTTCAGAATTTCTTATGTATGTTCTGATGAAAAATTACAGGAAGTTGTTGACCGTATGAAAGCTGACGGGTTCAGATATTAAAAATTTTTTGAATAATGATGCATAACAAAAAAGGTTGAATTTTAAATTCAACCTTTTTATTGTTCAAATTATTTTCACTTATTAAAAAGTGGCTGTTGCAGGTTTTTTAGCAGGAGCTGCACCCGGAATTGACTGCCAGTTTGCAGCCATAATCTTTTTGAAAGATTTCAAAGCTGTATCTTCTAATTCGCCCAATTCTTCAGCTTCCATAATAAGTTCTCTTAAAGGCATCAATGCTCTTGTATCACGCAATACGCCTAATGCTGCAGCTGCACCTGCTCTGACAAGTTCGTTTTCGTTACGGTTTTTCATAACGTCAATCAATGCAGGAACTGCTTTTTGATCGTTTAATTTACCTAAAGATGTAACAGCATAAATTCTGACATTTACCCATTCGTCATATAACATATTGATAACTTTATCAACGGCTTTTTTGTTGCCGATTTCACCTAATGCTCTTGTTGCATCACATCTTACGTTAACTTTTTCGTGATCTAATGATTCAATTAAAGCATCTGTTGCAACATCACCGATTTCAATCAAAGCATCTGTTGCTGTAATGCAAACTTGTGGGTTTTCATCATTTAAAGCTTCAACTAACGGTTCAACAACAATGGCACCGCCTAAACGACCCAAAGCTCTTGCTGCGCGAACTCTTACGTCAACGTTTCTGTCTTCTCTTAAAGATTCAATCAAGTGAGTTGTTGCTTTGCAGTCACCCAATTCACCTAATGCTCTTGCTGCATATAATCTTACAGAACCGTTTTTATCATGTTTCAAGACATCGATTAATGGTTCAACTGCTTTTGAATCGCCCATTTCACCTAAAATACGGGCTGCATTGTAACGAACCTTTTCAGAATTGCTTCCTGTTAAATCGTTTAACAATTCATCAAATGTCTTTTTAACTTGTTTTTTCTTGCTGTTCACACTAATTGTCATTATTTTCCTCCGACACACAATTATTATTCACACTACTTACTTCTATATAAAAAATTTTTTGTGAATAAAATTGCTTTTTCTTTTTATTTTATGTTAACTTTTTTTACAATTCATAAATAAAATTTCTGATTTTTCCTTTACCTACTGCGATTTGGGTCAGAAACAAATTAAGGGTAATACTGACACTTATTCCTTCAGTATCTTTATTATAATACATATTTACATTTAATTCATGAGTTTAATTAATATTTTTAGAAATTTTTGTAACATGTTTTTTTAAAAATAAATGTAATTCAGTTATAAATAAAAATAAAAATTCTTATTCCGTTACATTTTACTACTCACAAGGGATAGTAATAATAAATTCCGAACCGACTCCTAATTCACTTATAACACGGATTTTACCGTTATGTTTATCAATTATCTTTTGACTGATTGCCAGTCCTAAACCTGTGCCTACTCCTACACCTTTTGTAGTAAAGCCGGCTGTAAATATTTTATTGAGATTTTCCTTTGGTATTCCTTTTCCTGTATCTTTTATTTTTATTTCAAGCATGTGTTCTTTTAATTCGGTTGATATGATTATTTTTCCTTTATTTTCAATCGATTGGCATGCGTTGATTAAAATGTTTGTAAATACCTGATTAAGCATATTGGGATAGCATTTTATCTGCGGGATATTTCCGTAATGTTTTTCAATTTCTACTTTGTTTTTTGTTTCGTGTCTTATAATTTCAAGAGTCAGATCCATTTCTTTATTTATGTCTGCAAGCTGAAGTTCTGCTTCATCAAGGCGGACAAATTTTTTGAGTGATACGACAATTTTGCTTATTCTGTCTATGGCTTCCTTATCAATTTGATTTATTTGTTCAAACATTTGTTTAATATTTTCGTCTTCAATTTTAGAAGTTAATTTTGCCAGAATATCATTGTTTGATTTTATCGATGCAACCGGAGTATTGATTTCGTGTGCAATTCCCGCTACAAGCTGACCTAATGATGCCATTTTTTCTGAATTTATAAGTTGTAATTGGGTTGCTTTAAGTTCATCGAGTGCTTGTTTTAATTCTTTAACATTTTGAGCATTCTTTCGGTACAGTTCCGCTCTGATAATTGCGTTTCCAAGTTGTGATGATACGGCATCGAGGATTTCAAGTTCCTCATTTAGTTCTCGTTTTTGGTAACTTAAAAGTACAATTACACCTATCATTTTTTGGAGATGAAATATAGGAACTACAATTTTCAATACTGATTGTTTAAACGGAGTTGCGCCCACATATTCTGACAACGAATAGCCAATAAAGATTTCCTGATTATTAATTTTTGACATTACTATTTCATCAAATTTTATCGGAATTTCTTTCTTTATATTATTTTCACCATAAGATTCGGTAATTGTAAATTCTTCATTGTTGTATTCTGCATAGTATGCCTTAAAGCATCCAAACATCATTGAAAGTTCTTTCAAAACAGAGTTTTGAATGATTTTTATATCCATGGATTCTCTGATAATATTTGAAACTTTGTTAATCAAAGCAATTCGAAATGCCTGTGTTTGTGCATTTTGCTTAATCTTTTGCAGTTCTTCGTTTTCATCCTCAAGCTGTTTAAGTCTTTCGAGATTTTTTTGTTGTTCTTTTGTGTTATTTTCAAGCAATATATCTGAGCTTACGTCTGTGAAAAAAAGTATTGTATATGCTCCGCGTTTTACGGATGTCATATCATAATATAATATTTTGCCTGCATTATTTGTATATGAAATGCGTGCAAAAAAGTTTTCTTCAGATGTAATTGCCTGAAAAATCGGAGAGTATAAATCGACGTTTTCGCTATCCAAAGGACACATATCAAAATTTATTTTATGTGCAAATCTTTTTATATCCGTAAACTGATTAAAAATACGGCAAAAAGAATTGTTTTTAAAAACAACTTCGTCGTAATCTTTAATAACTATTACCGGATCCCTGTACTGATTAAAAAAGTCAAACTTTTTCATAATAGAATTATAGATTATTTATTGGCTGATATCAATTTGTTAAATTTATAATTTTGCTATAATAACAATATGCCAAATAGTGTTTACATTCATATACCGTTTTGTAAATCAAAATGTCATTATTGTTCTTTTATTTCTTATCCGAAACTGGAAATGAAAAAAGATTATCTTAAAATTTTGGAAAAAGAAATCAGCTCAACATACAATAATGAACAATTAAATACTTTGTATTTTGGCGGAGGAACACCGTCTTTACTTGAACCGGAAGAATTTAATTCTCTTATCAAACATTTTAATATTAATAAAAATACCGAAATCACGACAGAATTGAATCCTGACGGTATAAATTCTCAGGGTTTAAGTTTTGATTATCTGAGGTCATTACATTATATCGGTATAAACAGAATCAGTATTGGCGCTCAAAGTTTTGATGATAATATTTTAAAAATAATAAATCGTAGACATGATTCGGGACAAATAATGGGTGCAATTTGTAATGCAAAAAAAGCGGGTTTTGATAATATCAGTATGGATTTTATATACGGTTTGCCAAATCAGACGGAAGATATGTTTCTTGATGATTTAAAAAAGGCCGTTGATTTAGGAATACAACACATTTCTCTTTACGGATTATCAATAGAAAAAGGTTGTTTTTTCTATGACAATAAGCCGCAGAATATTGCAGATGATGATACTCAGGCAGATATGTATCTTAAAGCGGTTGAATTGTTACCTTCTTTGGGTTTTGAACATTATGAAATAAGTAATTTTTGTGTTCACGGGTACGAATCAAAACATAATTTGAATTATTGGAACAATGAAGAATATTATGGCTTTGGGGTTGCTGCGCATGGTTACGTTAACGGTATCCGCTATGGAAATAAAACTATTATTGAAGATTACATAAATAATCCTTTTGAAAAAAGTGAAGAACGTATAGAATCAACAAAAGATAAGCTGGAAGAAGAAATTTTTCTTGGTTTTCGCAAAATGAAGGGGATTAATATAAAACAAATTAATTCAAAATATAATATTGATTTTGAAAAAAAATATATGAATATTCTGAAAAAATACGAGGATTTGAGTCTTCTTGAAAGGACTTTAGCAGGGTACAAATTAACTCCTCGCGGGATATTAGTCAGCAATACAATATTAGCGGATTTTTTGGATTAAATTATTTTTAGCAAAAAAAATTTTTACGATGTTTTTATCGTAAAAGGATTTATATGAATATAACTTTTCAACCGCAAAATAACAAATATAATTTGCATTTTGGTGCAATTCCGCTTGCCAAATACGGTTATTTGCATGACAAAAAACAGGATGTAACGGTTTATCAGCTTGAAAAACGTGATGTGGATTATTTGCAATATATATCGGATAACATTGACGGATTTTATAAAAAGCACGATATAAAAGATGATTCAACAAAGCAGGTTGTAAAAGAGGCTGTTGATGCGGGAATAGAAATTTTGCAAAGTAAATATGAAAAAAAAGCAAAGGTAATGCTTGCATTGTCTGATGAGGAACCAAGTGCTATTTTAATCGGTAATGTTTTAAAAGTTGATAAAAACGGAGGATTTCATTATTCAAGCAGAAAAAATCATTCAAAAGATGAAACAGAACTTGATTGGCTTGCAACATGGAATAAGAAAATTTTCGGTGAAGGTAAAGTAATTGTAACGGAATTTTTCCATTCAGTATTAAAAGACGGATTTAAGCAGGTTTATGTGCGTTCGGAAGTCCCCGAAAAATCTTTTGCAATGGAATTTTATAAAAAAATTGGATTTGAACCTCTTTCAGATGAACAGAGAGAAATTCAAAGAGAAAATGATAATCGGTATTTAATTGGTGATTATGATGCTTTAGAGGACAATATCATTCCGATGAAAGCAACAACAAGAGATATTAAACACAGTCTGAAAAAACGCGCAAAAGAACTTGAACGTAAAGAGTTCAGAGATTATATGAGCGTAGATTTACCCAAAAAAGAATTGTAATAATAATATCTTGTTGGGCAAGTATGCCCAATCTACGTTACTGTTGGGCTGAAAGCCCAACTTACATATTACGTCATTGCGAGTGAGTGAAACGAACGTGGCAATCCCATTAATTCAATATCGTTCAATTGTTGATTTTATGAGATTACTACGCAAACTTCGTTTGCTCGTAATGACATGGTGTTGGGCAGGTATGCCCAATCTACATTGGTTACTTTTCTTTTATAACGAGCTCATAACCGAGGAAATCAAGAATACATTGAACTTCATTAAATCTTATGGTTTTCTTGTTAAATTTATTTGATAAACCGCCTTCTTTGGGGATTTTAGTTAAACCTTTTTCGCGTAAAAGGGCTGCAACTTTGCGCATTGATAAACCTTTTCTTAATAATAATATTCTTACTTCTTCATATATATCTATCATAAGTACAGTGTATTCTATTTTATATTATTGACAAATATATAAATCACTGATATATTATGAACTACAATGTAATTATATAATGACAAATATTAAGACGATGTTTGATTGTAAAGATATAAATGTTTTGGAATATTATGACCCTGAAGATGATGTGATTCTGCCTGATACAATATGGGGTGAATTGTATTACATTTATTGCAATTTAGAGGATATTATTTTTAACAGGTGCAACAGAAAAGAATCATTGCGCAGACTAAGTGTGCAAATCAAAATTTACATTCGTTGGAGAAAGAACAAATAGCATAATGTTTGGTATGTATGCCCAACCTACTATCTATAATCCTTTGCGTTTATAAAAATCTTCAATGAAGCCGGTATTGAAGTTTCCGCTAATGAATACTTCATCTTCAATAATTGCCTGGTGGAACGGAATTGTTGTTTCAACACCTGTTACAACATATTCTTTCAATGCGCGGTACATTCTTCTGCGGGCTTCGTTTCTGTCCCTGCCCCAGCAAATTAATTTTCCTATCATTGAATCATAATAAGGCGGAATTGCATAATCCTGATAAACATGAGAATCAACTCTAATTCCGAAACCGCCCGGAGCAAGATATCCTGAAATTACACCCGGATTTGGCATAAAATCTTTTCTCGGGTCTTCGGCATTGATACGACATTCAATAGCATGTCCTTTGAGTTCAATATCATCCTGAGTATATTTTAATTTTTCACCCGAAGCAATGTATATTTGACCTTTTACAATATCTACATTTGAAATCATTTCAGTAACGCAGTGTTCAACCTGAACACGGGTATTCATTTCCATAAAATACCATTTCCCGTCATGGTCAAGTAAAAATTCGCATGTTCCTGCGCCTTCATAATTTATTGCCTTTGCGGCACGCACTGCTGCTGCACCCATTTGTGCTCTTGTTTCAGGGTCAATAGCAGGTGATGGAGCTTCTTCGAGTAATTTCTGATGACGTCTTTGAATTGAGCAATCTCTTTCGCCTAAGTGAATAACATTACCGTAACTGTCACCTAAAATCTGAACTTCGATATGTCTCGGGTTTTCAATATATTTTTCTGCATAAACATCAGGATTGCCGAAGAAATTCTTAGCTTCACTCTGACAAAGCTCCATATTAATTTCAACTTCTTCATCGCTGCGGCAAATTCTCATACCCTTGCCGCCGCCGCCCGCTGTTGCTTTAAGAATAATCGGGTAACCTACACGATTTGCAAATTCCTGAACTTCTTCAACAGTTTTAACAATCCCTGTTCCCGGAGTAACAGGCACATCGTTTTCTATCATTGTTTTACGTGCAGTTGCTTTATCACCCATTTTGCGCATAGCTTCCGAACTTGGGCCGATAAATTTTATTCCCTGTTTTTCGCAAATTTCGGCAAAATCAGCACGTTCTGACATAAATCCGTAACCTGGGTGAATGGCATCAGCCCCTGAAACCATTGCAGCAGACATAATTGACGGAATATTCAGGTAGCTGTCAGCACTCTTTGCAGGTCCGATACAGTATGCTTCGGTTGCCAAACGTACGTGCAACGAATTTGCATCTGCCTGAGAGTATATTGCAACCGTCGGAATCCCGATTTCTCTGCAAGCTCTTATAATTCTTACGGCTATTTCACCTCTGTTTGCGATTAAAACTTTTCTAAACATTTTTATCCCTCTTTGTTGGGCAAGTATGCCCAACCTACAAACTAACGATAGAACAGATACTGCTTCAATCTATATATCTTAATGCCTAGTATCTTAGTGCCTTTACTCCACATACATCAAAACCTGTCCAAATTCAACAGGTTGTCCGTCTTCAACACAAATTTCTACAATTTTACCTGTAATTTCAGATTTGATTTCGTTCATCATTTTCATTGCTTCAATAATACAAACAACATCACCTTGTTTTACGCTTCCTCCGACTGAAACAAACGGGGCAGAATCAGGTGATGGAGCCATATAGAAGGTTCCAACCATCGGAGATGTAATTGGGGTGCCTGATTTTTTCTCTTCTTTGACTTCTTGTGCAGGTGTTGCAGCAGGAGCTGAGGCAACAGGCGCAACCGGAGCCGCAACAGGTGCACTTGCAACAACAGCAGGTGCAGAAGCCACAACAACATCTTTTCTCAATGTAATTGCCTGTTCACCGTCTTCTAAAGATATTTCAGTCAAATCTTGTTCTTTAATAATTTTGGCCAGTTTTTCTATATAATCTGTTTCAAATTTCATCATATTACCTCTTCATTATATTTAATGGCGGGATAAAATCCCGCCTAAAAATAATTTTTAAAAATTAAACTCTGTCTAAGTATTCATTTGTTCTTGTGTCAACTCTAATAATATCACCGTTAGCAACGAAGAACGGAACGTTTACAACAGCACCTGTTTCCAATGTTGCAGGTTTTGTACCGCCCTGAGATGTGTTTCCTTTTTCAGAAGGAGGAGTATCTACAACTTCAAGTTCAACGTGAGCAGGAATATCTACACCGATGACTTTGCCTTCGTGTAATAAAATCATAACATTCATGTTTTCTTTAAGATATTTTTTGCCGTCGCCGACCTGAATTTCAGATACATGTAATTGATCATAAGTTTCATTATCCATCATTACATAATCAGCGCCTTCTTTATATAAGTACTGCATTTCACGTCTGTCCAAAGTAGCTTTTGCAACTTTTTCACCGGCTCTGAATGTTTTTTCAACAACCTGACCGGTCATAACGTTTTTCAATTTTGAACGTACAAACGCAGAACCTTTACCCGGTTTAACGTGTAAAAATTCAACAACAGACCACAATCCGTTATCCAATTCAATTGTCAAACCTGTTTTAAAATCGTTTACTGAAATCATATTTTTCCCCTTTTTAAAAGTAAAATCCTTCTTTGTGAGTTAATATTATCATAAAGTGTAAAATTTTTCAAAAATTTAGGAAAAAGTTGTTACAAATAAATAAGGCAGTAAGGCACTAAGATACTAAGGCACTAAGAATTGTAAGTTGGGTATACTTTAAGAAACCCCAACTTACATAAATAACTTAGTGCCTTACTGCCTTATCTTACATATCCAATCCCAAATCGAGAGCAGGTGCTTTTGCAACAATTGCGCTTGAAGATATAATATCAACTCCGCACTCTGCAATAGAACGAACCGTATTTAAACTGACATTTCCGCTTGCTTCAACTATTGCTTTATGATTTATCAGTGTAACTGCTTCTTTCATTTGCTCTAAACTCATATTATCAAGCATTATTATATCAACACCCAAAGGCAATGCCTCTTTCACCTGTTCCAGGTTATCACATTCAAGTTCTATTTTGTGAGCGTGAGAAAGGTTTGCCTTAACCATTTTAACAGCATTAGTTATTCCGCCTGCAACCTGAATATGATTGTCTTTAATCATTGCACAGTCTGAAAGATTAAACCTGTGTAATGCTCCGCCTCCGCACTTAACAGCATATTTTTCAAATGCTCTGAAATTAGGAGTAGTTTTTCTTGTATCGACGATTTTGCATGGCAATTCACCTATTGCATCTTGGTATTTTCTCGTTTCTGTTGCAATACCGCTCATACGCTGTATGTAATTTAGTGAAACTCTTTCTCCAAGTAGTATATATTTGGCAGGCCCTTTAATTTCCGCAAGTACATCGCCTTTTGTAATTTTATCGCCATCTTTAAACAATAAATTTACTTCAACTTTATCGGATAAAACTTTGAAAACGGTTTTAAATACTTCTAAACCGCAAACGTTTCCTTCAACTCGAGAAGTTAGTTTTGCTTCAAAAATTTTATCTTCAGAAATTATACTTTCTGTTGTAACATCGCCAAAGCCGATATCTTCTTGTAAGGCATTTTTTACATGTTCTTCTACATAAAAATTACTTAACATAATATAATCCTTTTATTTTATAAACTCACTGTGTTTCGCAATTTTATCAGTCTGCAAAAAATCAGTTCTGTAATGTGCGCCCCGGGATTCTTTTCTTTGCAGTGCTGATTTGATTACAAGTTTTGCAACAATAATCATATTTCTCAATTCGTATTCACCAATATTAGCACAATAATCCGGTTTATTAAATTCCTGTTCGATTTGTTTAATATCTTTGAGAGCTTTATTGAGGGATTCTTCATTTCTGTAAATTCCGACATTTTGCCACATTGTTGTTTTGAGTTTGGATTTTAAATCTTCAATCAAACTCTCATCCGAATTTTTGACTTCCACATTATGCTCAGATTGAAATTCTTCCCTTTCACATTGGTACAGGGAATTATTATTCTTTAAATATTCGGCTGTTTTATATGCGCAAACGGCACATTCCAATAACGAATTGCTTGCAAGTCGGTTTGCGCCATGCAGGCCGGTTGAAGCGCATTCGCCTATTGCAAAGAGATTTTTAATAGATGTTTCGCCATTGAGATTTGTTTCAATTCCACCCATAAAGTAGTGTGCAGCAGGTGCAACGGGAATTAAGTCCTTTGTAATATCAATTCCAAATTGTGCACATTTTTTAGTAATTGTCGGAAATCTTTTTGACGGATTTTCAAGTTTTGTTGCATCTAAATATACACAATCCGAATTTGTTTTGTTCATTTGAGAAAAATTAGCTCTTGCCACAATATCACGGGGAGCGAGTTCTTCACGCTTATCATAATCTTTCATGTAATAGTAATTATTTTTATCGCATAGCTTTGCGCCTTCACCGCGGACTGCTTCGCTTATCAAAAATCTGTTATGATGTTCGGAATCATCAATAGCAAGTGCTGTCGGATGAAATTGCACAAATTCCATATCTCTCAATTTTGCACCTGCACGATATGCAATGGCAAATCCGTCGCCTGTTGCCCCAAGAGGGTTTGTGGTGTATTTATACATTTGTCCCAACCCGCCTGTTGCAAGAATTACAACCTCAGAATTTATTTGTTCATAATCATTATTACCAAATACTATTAAACCCTTACAGGTATTATTTTCAACAAGTAAATCAATTGCTATTGTATTTTCACGCAGCTCAATATTTTTATTTTCTTTTACTGATTTGACAAGTGCTATTTCTATTTCTCTGCCTGTTGCATCTCCGCCACAATGCAGAATTCTGTTTACGCTGTGAGCCGCTTCTTTAGTCAGTTTAAAATTACCATTATCATCCCTGTCAAATTCAACTCCAAAATTAAGTAAATCTTTTATAACTTTATCAGAATTTTCACTGATAAATTTCACTGCATTTTCATCATTGAGTCCTGCACCTGCAATCAAAGTATCATTAACGTGAGATTGTACCGAATCATTTTTATTATCTTTTAAAACGGCAACCATACCGCCCTGAGCATAATACGAATTGCTTTCCCCCAAAACAGATTTTGTAATGAGTAAAATCTTTTGTTGGGCAGGTATGCCCAACCTACAATTCTCAGCCAGTTTTAATGCGGTATATAAACCTGCAATTCCACTCCCTATAATAACTGTTGAATATTTTGACTTTTTCATATTTTGTTAATAATCTTAGTGCCCTAGTGCCCTAGTATCTTACTGCCTTTTCATAACTATACCTCAAACACTTCATTTTAGCCATAAAATTTTGATTAAAATAAAAATCCAAAAATAATAATTTAAAATAATAGTTTATTTTAGTTCTGATTGTCGGTTGGGGTTCTGCTTTTAACATCAGAATATTATTAAATAAAGGAGATATGTTATGATAAATACACCTATAAAACTAATGTTAGTAGAAGATCATAAACTTATGCGTGTCGGTTTAAAATCTCTTTTTGAGCCAAAAGACGGAATGGAAGTGGCATCAGAAGCTCAATCAGGTAAAGATGCAATTGAAAAATTTCGTACAACACATCCTGATGTAACTTTAATGGATATAGGATTGCCCGACATTGATGGTATAGAAGCCACAAAACAAATACTTGAATTAAATACAAATGCAAAAGTTATAATTTTAACATCTCATTTAAGCGAAAAAGAAGTCATAGATGCTTTAGAATCAGGAGCATGTGCATATGTAATGAAGGATATAAATACCGATGTTTTGAAAATGATAATAAAAACAATTAAAGACGGTGCAATGTGGATAGATCCGCTCGCTGTACCGATTTTGAGAGATAAAAACAGCGGACTTGTTCCGCAAAGAAAAATGTCGCGTGCGATGTTTCGCAATCAGCACGCAGACTTGACCCAAAGAGAATATGAAGTTCTAAAACTAATTGTAGACGGCAAATCAAACAATGAAATTGCACAGGAATTGACAATCTCATCCCATACTGCAAAAGCCCATGTTTGCAATATTATCCAAAAACTCCTCGTTGATGACAGGACTCAGGCCGCCGTTAAGGCATTAAAGGAAGGGCTTGTTTAGTATTCATGATGTAATCATGAACATTTCGTGCAACAAACCCCTGAACAGTTCTGTCTGCGTCTTTTAAACATTCAAACGCATAAAAAACTGTTTTGTTGTAGTCATACCATCTTTTCATGGAATATTCTTTCAGCTTGGCATCAAATTTGTGCGGTATAAAATTGTAACCCGCTTTTTTAAGTTCTAAAAGAATTTTTCCTGCATACTTGATTCTGTCATCACCTAAGGCCAATTCAATTTTTCCGAGCAGAATGCACACATCAGGTGACATTTCGTACCAGCGTTTATCCATATTAACTCCGTTTCCCTTGGGTAAATATATCCTCAATATATATTATCCTTCATGTTTATATAAATTTAAACCCTAATCCAAAAGAATTAATATAAAAGTTTACAATTGTTTTTTGATATATGTAATAAGTATTATTTTTTTGTAAGGATTTTTGTAATTAATATCCGACATTAAAACTATTTACTTGATTCTTGATACACAATATAATTATTTTGATGTCAGTATTAAAAGTAAAAAATTTAAATTTAGGTTTTACAGTTGAAAATGATTTTCATCAGGCCTTGTTTGATGTCAATTTTTCACTTGAAAAGGGACAAACGCTTGCTCTTGTGGGTGAATCCGGATGCGGGAAAACAATGAGTGCGATGAGTATTTTGAATCTTATCCCCAAAACAGCAAAAATAACAGGCGGAGAAGTTTTATACAATGGTGAAAATCTCTTGGATAAAACCCAAAAAGAAATGAGCAAAATTCGAGGAGGAAAAATTGCGCTTATTCCACAGGATCCTATGACATCACTAAATCCTTTATATACTGTCGGAGATCAGCTTTTGGAAGTAATAAAAATACATAAAGGATTAAGGGGCAAAGAAGCACAAAAGCAAGCGATAGAGGCATTTGAAGCAGTACAGATTCCTGATGCAAAAAATCGTTTGAATAATTATCCTCATCAATTTTCAGGCGGAATGAAGCAAAGAGCTGTAATTGCTATGGCATTGGCAACAGATGCGGAAATTCTTATTGCTGATGAACCGACAACTGCGCTTGATGTTACTATTCAGGCACAAATTATGAAGCTTTTAAATGATATTAAACAAAATAATCAAACTGCTATTTTGTTAATTACTCATGATTTGGCGCTTGTCAGTGAAAATGCTCAGCAAATTGCAGTTATGTACGCAGGCAGAATTGTTGAACAGGCAAATGCAAAAGACTTTTTTATAAATCCAAATCATCCGTATTCAAAGGCGTTATTAAAATCAATTCCGTCAAAAAATCAGACAAAGCTTGAAACTATACAAGGGCAGCCGCCGACGCTTTCTCAAAAAATTGACGGATGTCGTTTTAATCCGAGATGCAGTTTTTGCGGGGATATTTGCAAAATGCAGGTTCCGGAATTGAAAGAAATTGCGCCGAATCACTTTAGTGCGTGTTTTTTGAATAATTAATATACTGACTATTAGCGATCATAACGATCTTTTTTTATCAAATATGAAACTCTTTCAAATGTAAAAGTAATATCTATATATTCCCCAAAAATATTTTTAGGTAGCGGAGCAACTTTACCTGTTTGCTGAACGGCTTTAATGGCATCTGTGTCAAATTGTTTATCCCCTGAAGATTCGCTTACCTTTGAACTCTTTATGGTTCCGTCGCGCATAACTTGAAAGGTAACAACTGTTTTGTTTCTGAAATTATCTTCCGGAGGAAGCCAATTCGATTTTATGCGATGTTCCATATCTTTCATATATGAATTCATAACATCTTCAGTGGAGATGTTATTATGAACGGTTTTGACAGGGGCTTTTCCTTGAAACCCTGCAAGGCGCATATCTTCTCCAAATGATGCATTTGTAAAAAATATAACAAATAATGCCAAAAATACCTGAACAAATTTTTTCAAATTCATATCAAAATTTTATGTAATTTTTAAAACTAATTCAATAAACCAAAAGGAGGATTTACTTATAGTTCAGTAAAAAAGCGGACAATTCGTATTGTCCGCTTACATTTATATTAACTTCTATCAAAAAACTATTTTGATTTTTTCTTTGAAGATTTTGCAGGGTAGTAATCTCTTACAACACCGTTGAATGCATCGATATAAATTTCTTTGATATCGCTCATTAACGGATATGCAGGGTTAGCACCTGTGCATTGATCGTCAAATGCCAATTCTACCATTTCATCAAGTTTGTCGTAGAATTCTTCTTCTGTTACACCAAAATCTTTGATTGAATTTGGTAAATTGATTGATTTCATAAGCTTATCAACTGCCTTGATGTATAATTCAACTTTTTCATCTAAAGTTTTTCCGCCTAAACCAAGTTCATCAGCGATTTGAGCGTATTTTTCTTTGGCATTCGGGAATTTATATTGAGGGAATGTAGCTTGCTTGTGAGGATAATCAACAGCATTATATTTAATAACTTGTCTGAATAACAATGCGTTAGCTACCCCGTGTGGAACATGGAACATTGCACCCAATTTGTGAGCCATAGAGTGGCATAAGCCTAAGAAAGAGTTAGCAAATGCCATACCTGCAATAGTAGCAGCATAGTGCATTTTTTCTCTTGCCTTAGGATTGTTTGCACCTTCACTCCATGAAGCTTCCAAGTATCTGAATACAAGTTTAATTGCTTCTAAAGCATTTGAATTTGTAAAGTTTGTAGCCATACATGATACATAAGCTTCAGTTGCGTGAACCAAAGCATCAATACCTGATGCGGAAGTTAAGCCCTTTGGCATACCGTCAACAAAGTTAGGGTCAATGATTGCCATATTAGGAGTTAATGCATAGTCTGCAATTGCATATTTAACGTGTGATTCGTCATCAGTAATAATTGCAAACGGTGTAACTTCAGAACCCGTACCTGATGTTGTAGGAATTGCAACCATTGTTGCTTTTTTACCCAAATCAGGAATAGAACAAATTCTTTTTCTGATATCCATAAATCTCATTGAAATATCGCTGAAATCCGTATCAGGTTGTTCATACATTAACCACATAATCTTAGCAGCATCCATTGGAGAACCGCCGCCTAATGCGATGAATACATCCGGTTCATATGGTTTGATAATATCCATAGCTTGTTTGATTGTTGATAATGTCGGATCCGGTTTTACATCGAAGAAAATTTCGTGGTCAATACCGATTTCATCAAGAACGTTAGTGATAGCATCAACTGCACCGGAGTTAAATAAGAATCTGTCAGTTACAATAAATGCACGTTTCTTACCTGCTAATTCTCTGAGAGCTAAATCTGTAGCACCTCTTTTGAAGTAAACCTTAGAAGGAACCTTGAACCACAACATATTTTCTCTCCTTTCAGCAACTGTCTTGTAGTTAAGCAAGTTTTCTACCCCGATGTTACCTGAGATAGCGTTTTTACCCCAAGAACCGCAACCTAATGATAATGACGGTTCAAGTTTGAAGTTGTACAAATCACCGATACCGCCCTGTGAAGAAGGTGAGTTGATAAGTACACGGCATGAAGGCATCAATTCTGCATAGTGATCAATTCTTTCAGAAGTTCTCGGATCGGTATAAAGAACTGAAGTATGACCTGCACCGCCTTTTGAAACTAATTCATAAGCCATCTTTGATGCTTCTTCATAGTTTTTAGCTTTATACATTGTTAAAATCGGAGATAATTTTTCTCTTGAGAAAGGATCTTTCCAATCAACAGAAGGTCTTTCAACCAAAAGAATTTTTGAATATTCAGGAATCTCAAAGCCGGACAATTCTGCAATTTTAACTGCACTTTGACCAACAATTGCAGGGTGTGCAGTTCCTCTTGCAGGATCAATGAAAGGAAGATCTATCATTTTTTTCTGTTCTTCTTTTGAAACTAAATAAGCACCTCTGTATTGGAATTCTTTTTTAACTTCTTCATAAACATCTTCAACAACGACAACAGATTGTTCTGATGCACAAATCATACCGTTATCAAATGTTTTAGACATAATTATTGAAGATACAGCCATTTTAATATCGGCAGTTTCGTCGATAACGGCTGAAGTATTCCCCGGTCCTACACCTAATGCAGGGTTACCTGATGAATAAGCTGCCTTAACCATACCCGGGCCGCCTGTTGCTAAAATGCACGCAATATCAGGGTGCTGCATCAATTGACCTGAAAGTTCAACTGACGGAACATCAATCCATCCGATAATATCCTCAGGAGCTCCTGCTTTAACTGCAGCTTCCAAGACAACCTTAGCAGCTTCAATTGTTGATTTTGTAGCTCTCGGGTGTGGTGAGAAGATAATTGCATTTCTTGTTTTCAAAGCAATTAATGATTTGAAAATTGCAGTTGATGTCGGGTTTGTTGTAGGAATGATACCTGCAATAATTCCTAAAGGTTCAGCGACGATTTTTGTTCCGTTTGCTTTATCTTCTTTAATTATTCCGCAGGTTTTTGCATTCTTGTGTTTGTTATAAATGTATTCACTTGCAAAGTGATTTTTGATGATTTTGTCTTCCAAAACGCCCATGCCTGTTTCTTCAGCAGCCATGCGAGCCAATGGAATACGAGCTTTATCTGCAGCTGTTGCAGCGGCTTTGAAAATCTTGTCAACTTGTTCTTGTGTATAAGTTGAATAAATCTTTTGAGCTTTTTTAACTCTTTCAATTAACAGTTCAAATTGTTCTGCGCTGTCAACTACTGTTGATTTATTTAAACTTTTTTCAAGTTTTTCAACAGTTTTTTTACTTTTTGTAGTCATATTTTTTCTCCTTTTATAAAATAATAACATAATTATTTTAATTTAATCGTGATTTTTTTCACAAATTAAGTTATTAATATCATAAACTAAATAAATTTATAAATCAAGTGTATTTAGTACAATCTTTATATGATATTAATTTTATGAATACAAAAAGTTATAATTTAGTAAATGCGTTCTCCGCTTAGCTTGTCAAATTTGTATAAATCATCTGCGCAAATTGACAAATCAAGTGTCTTTCCGATATTAAAGTCTGAACTCAGCACTGCGGAGCATTTTTTTTCTCCAATATCAAAATATGCAATTTTTTCGCTGCCGAGCATTTCAGATATATCAACATTAACTGTCAATTTCAGGTTACCATTCGGTTTTACCATTTTTTCGGGGCGAATTCCGTAAAGAATATTTTCATCTAGTCCTATATCTTTACCATCAATAAAATTCATTTGAGGAGAGCCGATAAATCCTGCAACGAAAGTATTTTTAGGGTTATTATAAACTTCATCGGGGCTGTCTACCTGCTGAATGTCACCGTTATTGAGAACAACAATTCTGTCACCCATAGTCAAAGCTTCTGTCTGATCGTGGGTAACATATATAAATGTTGTCTGTAATTTTTCATGTAACTTTTTAATTTCGGCACGCATTTGAACTCTCAGTTTGGCATCCAGATTTGATAATGGTTCATCCATCAAAAACACTTTAGGATTTCTTACAATTGCGCGTCCGAGTGCAACCCTTTGTCTTTGACCACCTGAAAGTTGTTTTGGTTTGCGGTCTAAGTATTCTCCAAGATTGAGAATTTGTGCGGCTTCCTGTACTTTTTTTTCAATTTCGGCTTTTGGAACTTTGCGCATTTTTAATCCGAATGCTATATTTTCTCTTACCGTCATATGCGGATAAAGAGCATAACTTTGAAAAACAAAAGCTATATCTCTGTCTTTTGGCGGGACATCATTTACTTTTTTATCTCCGATAAATATTTCCCCTTCCGTTATGTTTTCCAGTCCTGCAATCATTCGCAGGAGCGTGGATTTCCCGCAGCCGGACGAACCGACAAGAACCACAAATTCTTTATCTTTTATTTCAAGATTAACATTATTTATTACGACTTTATTGTTATCATAAGATTTTTTGATATTTTTTAAAACTACGTTACTCATCTTCTTCCTTTTCAATTGGGATAATTATATTATATAAATTGCCGTTTTCTGCTGAAATATTGAAAAATCCGTTTGCACGTTTGATTAAAATACTTACTGTGCCAAAACTTAAGCTTTTGGTTATATGTTTTTTATTTTTTTCGATTTGTGCATAAGGATTACATATATGTTTAATTTCATCAGGTGTAATTGTTGTTCTTGTATCTTTGATTTTTATTTGCATGTATTTTTTATTTTCATCAAGTCCGTATGAAATAAAAGTTTCATCGTCAGGATTTGAAAGAATAATTTGAATACTGCCTGAATCTGTTTCATTTAGTGCTGTTTCTATTATATTGGTTAATGATTTTTTAATTGCGTTTAAATCATTATAAATATTTCTTGATTCAATATTTTCATATAAAAATTCGACATTTACATTGTCATGATTTGTTGTCTTGTCAAATTCTTTTAAAATTTCTTTAATTTCAAGAACAATATCAAACTTTTTGAATTCAGCTTCATAAAATAATGATTCTGCATAACTGAAATTAATGAATTTATCAAAAAGTTCATTTACTTCTTTTGATTTTTCCTTGATAATTTTAAGATATTTTTCCTGTTTTTCTGTAATTTCTCCGCCTATACCGTCAACGAGTCCCTGACAAAAGCCGGTTATTGAATTTAGCGGGGCTTTAAATTCATTTTCAAGTTTTGCAATCATTGCATTTTTTTCGTTATTGAATTTGTCTATGGCATCTTTTTCTAT